>DATKYL010000041.1:0-3084 GCA_035528515.1 Acidobacteriota bacterium
GTTCTCCGGCATGGGTACGCCGGGGCAGACGAACGAACGGTACCATTTCCTCCTCAAGCAGGGGACGATGGGGCTGTCGGTGGCGTTCGATCTGCCTACGCTGATGGGTTACGACTCCGACCACGTGCGTTCGCGCGGCGAAGTCGGTGTCTGCGGCGTGGCGGTCGATTCCCTCAAGGACATGGAGATCATCTTCCGGGGCATCGATCTCGGTAAGATTTCGACCTCGATGACGATCAATGCGCCGGCGGCGATCATTCTGGCATTCTATATCGCCGTGGCGGAAAAGCAGGGCATAGGCCCGGAACGCCTGCGCGGGACGCTGCAAAACGACATTCTCAAAGAATACATCGCCCAGAAAGAATGGGTCTACCCGCCAGCCCCGTCGATGAAGCTGATCGTCGACACGATCGAGTTCGGCACCCGGCACATGCCGCAGTGGAACACGATCTCGATCTCGGGATACCATATCCGCGAGGCGGGCGCGACCGCCGTGCAGGAGTTGGCATTTACGCTCGCCGACGGTTTCGCTTACGTTGAGGCGTCGATGGCGCGCGGCCTGGAGGTCGACGAGTTCGCGCCGCGGCTGTCGTTCTTCTTCAATTCCCATCTCGATTTCTTCGAAGAGATCGCCAAGTACCGCGCGGCGCGGAAGATCTGGCAGCGGCACATGCGCGAGCGCTACGGCGCCAAGGACGAACGGTCATGGAAACTCCGTTTCCACACCCAGACCGCGGGGTGTTCGCTCACCGCGCAGCAGCCCGAGAACAACATCGTGCGCGTGGCCTGGCAGGCGATGGCCGGGGCGTTGGGCGGCACGCAGTCGCTGCACACGAATTCGATGGATGAGACCCACGGACTGCCCAGCGAGAGGGCGGCCCTGATCGCGTTGCGCACGCAACAGTTGGTGGCGATGGAATCGGGGATCACGAATACGATCGACCCTCTGGCCGGATCGTTTTTCGTCGAATCGCTCACCCGGCAGTTAGAGGACGGGGCCGAGGAAATCTTCGCCGAGATCGAACGGCGCGGCGGCGTCCTCGCGGCGATCGAGCAGGGATACTTCCAGCGTGAACTGGCCAAGTCCGCCTATATTTACCAGCAGGCAGTGGAGCGCGGCGAACGCGTGATTGTCGGTGTCAACAAATACGTGATGGACGACGAGGAAGTCGTGATCCCGGTTCTCAAGATCGATGAATCGGTCGAACGGGAACAGGTCGAATCACTGCGTCAACTCAAGCAGGCGCGCGACAACGACAAGGTGAGCCGCACCCTGGCCGAACTGGGGGTTGTCGCCGAACGCGGAGACAATCTCATGCCGATGTTCATCGAATGCGCCCGCGTCTACTGCACGGTCGGGGAAATCGTCGACGTTCTGCGCGGTGTCTACGGTGAATACGAGGAACCGCCGATGTTTTAGAATCGGTTTCACAACTTTGACCGATGGGTGCCACGGCGATGAGTGCCACGGCGATGGGTGCCACGGGCCTTCAGGCCCGTGTGGAGGCGATTGCGCAATACCGGAGCACGGCCCTAAAGGGCCATGGCACCCGGCTTGTTGAAAAACCAATGTGTATGCCAGGCGTCCTCGCCTGGCATACGCGACGCCAGGCGAGGGCGCCTGGCGTCCACTGACTTACGAAGCGGATCATTGACGACGTTGCGATCGAGGACGGTAGCGCACGGGGTCCTTCAGCGGGCCCATATGTCTGTATCGCGGTGTAAAGGGCTTTTGGGATTACGATAATGTCGCTCGAATATCTCATATCGAGTGTGCGGGAATATCCGCTGCTGTCGCTGGCCGGGTCATTCGTCGGCGGTCTGCTTCTCGCCGGCATCCTCTGGGCGATCCGGGTAGGCCGGGATCGCCGACGGAGTGACGCCGACGAGATGAGTGAATCGGAGCCCCGTTTCGGCGGCGTCCAGAACCTGCCTCCGGTCCACTGGCTCGAAGGCGATGATTCGCCCACCGGACGGCGCGTCCTCGATTGCCGCCCGATCGCGCTTGGCGTGCAACTGATGACCCCCAACACAAAGCTCCTCGACAAGTTCTTCGAGGTCGCCCACGGCGACCCCGACGAGGTCGCCGGTCACTCGCCGGAGAAAGCCTGGCTGGTCGGCGTCGACTGGACCTTTGATTTTGAGGAGTCCGAGCAGATCGCGGGTGGTATGTCCCCCCAGGTCACTGAAGACTTGTGGCGGATCGATTGCATCAGCAACCGCCTCTACCTGCGGCGCAGTTGGACCGGGCAGCTCATGTTCATGACCAACTTCCAGCGTGTCCCCACCGACGGCGGCCGCATTACTCGTATCTGGGCTCCCGGCGATGATCCGTTCAGCAGCCAGAGCCCGGAATACATTGCGGCGTATGTCCGGCATCTGGTTGATACGCACCTGTTGAACGTCGCCACGCCCTTCCCGATTCCTCCCGACTTTCCGGAGGACAACCAGAAGATTGCCGCTCTCGTGTTCTATTCGGTAGGACGGCGGGGATGGCTGGCGGAGTATTTCGGCGGCAGATGACGATGTTCACAAAGCCGCTCACGGAACTGGAATACGCCGACGTAGAGGCTTTTTGCACAGGCAGCCCACTGCCGGAAGGGCCGCTCGTCGAGTACAAGAGCGGTTTCCCGGACAAGTTGGAGAAGAGCATAGCGTCTTTCGCGAACACCTACGGCGGGGTGATCGTGATGGGTGTTCATGCCCCTTCTCCATCCAATACACCTTGTCTGCCCATCGAAGGGATGGATCACGACACAGGAATTGAGGAGCGGATCACTGAGATTTGCCTCTGCAACATCTTCCCACCCGTGATTCCTGACGTAAGAGTCCTGAAAATTCCTGAGAAGAGTGGCAAATGTGTGACGGTCGTTCGGGTTCATGATAGCCTGATCGGACCGCATGCTATAGACAAGAATTCAAGGGTATATGTGAGAGTGAACTCGGTCAGCCATCCGATTCAACTCGCTGACTTGGATCGCGTCAGATGGCTTCACGATCGACGTGAACGCGCTATCAGCCTCAGGCAACAGCTCCACGCAGAGGTCGAGGACGTCTTCGCGATGTCCCCGAAGGATACCAATG
>DATKYL010000042.1:0-3430 GCA_035528515.1 Acidobacteriota bacterium
ACCCGGCGACGTCGTCATCTTCAAGGTCCCCAATGATCCGTCGGTCAACTACATCAAACGCTGCGTGGCGGTCGGCGGTCAGACGGTGGAGATTCGTAACAAGCGGCTGTACGTCGACGGGACGTTTGTCCCTCTTCCGGAGACGGGCAAATTCACCTCCGGGGACCGCGTTGAACCGCCCGGGCGCAGCGCGCGGGACAACTACGCGCCCTTCGTCGTTCCCGAAGGCCACTTCTTCATGATGGGTGACAACCGCGACAACTCGTACGACTCACGATTCTGGGGGCCGGTGTCGCGGGATCTGATTCAAGGCAAGGCGATGATCATCCATTGGTCCTGGGGCGAGGATGAGGATGCTCCCGAGTGGTCGTGGGACAACCCGCTCTCGGTCGCCCGGTCTTTCTTGTACAACAGCGTACACTTCTTCGAACGCGTCCGCTGGGAACGGTTTGCCGACGTGATTCACTGACACCGGTTTCCCGATCGCATGAGTGAAAAGGCCGGCGTACCGCCGGCCTTTTTTCTATGCTCTGTTCGCGGGTAGGGATTCACAGCTCGGTGCGCGAGAGTTCGTAGTCTTTGATCTTGTAGAGCAGCGACCGGTAGCTGATCTCCAGAATCTGCGCGGCCTTGCGGCGGTTCCAGTTCACCTTGCGCAGGACCTCGCCGATCAACTGCCGTTCCTCGCGTTCCACCGTCGCGGCGACGCGCTTCTTGAGCGAATAACCGAATTCATCGAGTGCCGGGGGCGTCTCGGCGATCGTAGCGACCGGCGCCATATCACCCGGTCGACTCGGCACCGGCCGTCCGACCAACTCGTCGATCACCGATTCGTCGTTCCGCACCACAATCTGCTTCACCAGATTCTCGAGCTGGCGCACGTTGCCCGGCCAGGGATAGGCCATGAGTTTCTGCATGTTCTCGGGTGAAATTCCCGGGAACGTGCGGCCGTATGCGGTCGTGTACTTGTCGAGGAAGTGGCGTGCCAGCAGGGGGATATCCTCGGTGCGATCGCGCAGGAGGGGGAGGGTGAGCGTCATCTCGTTGAGACGGTAGTAGAGGTCTTCCCGCATGCCGCCGGCGCGTATCGCCGTATCGAGATCGCGGTTGGTCGCACAGACGATGCGGACGTCGACCGAGATCGTATTCAGTCCGCCGACCCGTACGAACTCCTGCTGTTCCAGCACTTGCAGGAGTTTCGATTGCAGCTCGATCGGCATATCGCCGATCTCATCGAGAAAAATCGTGCCCTTGCTCGCCGCCTCGAAGCGTCCCGGCTTTGTCTTGTGGGCACCGGTGAAAGCGCCCCGCTCGTATCCGAACAGTTCGGCTTCGAGCAGATCGCGGGGGATCGCGGCGCAGTTGACCTTGGTGAACGGGCCGTTCGCGCGCGCCGATTCGGCGTGCAGGAGACGGGCGATGATCTCTTTGCCGGTTCCGCTCTCGCCTCGGATCAGCACCGTCAGCTCGCTGTCGGCGATCTCATCGAGAATGCTCTTCACCTTCTCCATGGCCGGCGAGTCGCCGATCAGAGTCTCGAATCGTCCGCGCAGACGCTCGCGCAGTTGTGCGTTTTCGCTGCGGAGGGCGCGTGCCTCCAGGACCTTCCGCAGGTGTAATTCGACTTCCTGGGGATCGAACGGCTTGTTGATGAACTCGGCGGCGCCCAGCTGCATCGAGCGGACCACCGTTTCGGTCTCGCCGTGACCCGACAGCATGATGACGTCGGTCTGCACGTCGGCGCCGCGCAACCGTTCGAGCACCTCCAGCCCCGACATCCCGGGCATCTTGACGTCGAGAAGGATGAGCGACGGGTGCTCCTGCGAGGCGACCTGAATGCCTTCGTAACCGTCGGCGGCCGAGATCACCTCGAACTCGTCGGAGAGTTGCTCGGAGAGGATCCACGGAACCTTGGGATCATCATCTATGACCAGGAGTTTGATCGCGTTTTCCATGCCCCTGAGCCCTGCATTGAGAGGTTCATAAACGTGTAGACGTCTGCATCAATAAGGTCTATCGGCACATCTGTGCACCGGCTGAGCCAGATTCTGCAACCCCCCGCATGGCGGCCCGGCCGCCGCTCAGGGCACCGGGAACCGCAAGTGGAACGTGGTCCCGACACCGGGCGCGCTCTCGGCGATGATGGTCCCGTTGCAGGCGTTCACGATCCGCTGCACGATGGCCAGCCCCAGTCCGGTGCCGGTGGATTTGGTCGTGTAGTAGCGCTCGAAGACGCGGTCGCGCTCGCGCTCGGTCATCCCCGGACCGGTGTCGG
Organism: Acidobacteriota bacterium; assembly: GCA_035528515.1. Taxonomy (GTDB): domain Bacteria; phylum Zixibacteria; class MSB-5A5; order WJJR01; family WJJR01; genus DATKYL01. The sequence goes on from DATKYL010000042.1 coordinate 2,276, forward strand.
TGATCGCGATACAGACCCTCTCGCCGCCGTTCTGGTGGGTCGGCTCTACCCGCGCCGTCACCGTCAACTTCCCGCCGTCACTCATCGCCTCGATGGCATTGATGAGAATGTTGAGAAATGCCTCGGTGAGCTGATTGTCGTCACAAAAGATGGGTCGAAGTGTCTGCGGGATGTCAACGGCGAGTTCAACCCGGTGTTTTCTGGCCGACCGCTCAATCAACTCAATCGCCCGCAGGAGGATCCGGCGCATGTCACGTCGTTCAGTGCGGTAGCGGGTCGGGTTCGAGAAATCGACCAGTTCCTTGACCAGTGCGGCGAGACGCACAATCTCCTCGTCCGTCGCCGCCAGGATTTCGGCGGCCTCGGCCCGTGTCTTCCGGCCGGCGGTGAGGACGTGCAGGCTGCCGCGGATGTTGGTCAGCGGTTTACGGAGATCGTGGGAGATCTCCGAAATCATCTTTCCCATCGTGACGAGCCGCGACGCGTTCAGCAGCGCCCGCTGGCGCTCGAAAATCCGCTCCGCCTGCGCCCCGACCAGGTGTGCGAGACGCTGTTCGCTTTCATCGAAAGGATGCTCGGTGCTCCGCATGACGGCGAAGACCCCCAGCGGTTGCTCGGACGAGCGTACCGGAATCGTCAGGCAGGCGCCGGGAACGAATTCCCATTGGGCGTCGGTCAGCGCGGCACGCAACGCGTCGGCGCAGATGCCGTCCTCTGATAGGGCCGCCACGGGCAATGCGCCGGTGACCGGTGCCTCAGTCTTATCCTGGGTGGAATGCGGCGTATCGGTGTCAAGCCGGAGCACGCCATCGGCATGATCCCAACGCCACCACTGGAGTCGATCGGACACCAGCAGGTGATCCCAGGCGGCAAACACGGCCATGACCATCTGGTCGGTGCGCTCCACCTCCGTGAGTCGGTTGGCAAGTTCATGCAGGACAGTGACTTCGTTCAGGCGCTGGCGCAACTCCTCGTAATGTCGGGCATCGTCAATCACAATCGCCGCCTGTGTCGCCAATGTGACAAGGAGCTTCAGATCGTCTGCGGCGAAGACCTCTCGATGGGTCGGATCGGACAGGCAAATGACACCCAGTACATTCTGCGGTGTCCGGAGAGGTGCGGCGACCATCGACCGGGTTTCAAACTGGGGGCGGT
>DATKYL010000043.1:0-2354 GCA_035528515.1 Acidobacteriota bacterium
GAACTCGGCGCCGGCACCGATCCCAAGGAAGGCGCGGCCCTCGGTGAAGCGATCGTACGCCAATTGACCGACACCGGGGCGCGGTTGGTGGTCACCACCCATCACTCGGCGCTCAAAACGCTCTCGCAACACGATCCGCGCATCGAAAACGCGTCTTTGGTCTTCGATGTCGCGACGCTGTCGCCGTCGTACGAGTTCCGCGTGGGATTGCCGGGCGCCTCGTACGCCATCGACATCGCCCGTCGCCTCGGGCTCCCCGAAGACGTGATCGGACGCGCCACCGTGCTGTTGGGTGAGCAGGAAAAAGACCTCACGCACCTGTTGAACGAACTGGACGAGCGGCTGGAAGCCGTGAAACGCAACCAGAGCGACTTGGAGCAACACCGTCAGGCGGCGACGGACCTGGAGCAGTTGTACCGCGCTCGTCTGGAGAAATTCGAAAAGAGTGAAACGGAGCGTAAGAGCGAGGCCCTGGCCGAGGCCGAACGGATCGTCGTCGACACGCGGCGTGAAATGGAACGGCTCGTGCGCGAAATCCGCGAGAACCAGGCCGAACGCGAACGCGTACGCTCCGCGCACAAGGATATCGCGCGGCGGCTGGAAGACATCAGCACGCAGCGGGAGGATCTGAAGCCACCGCCGCCACTGACGCCGAAGACGGCACCGGGTCCGATTGCGATCGGCGACCGCGTTTGGATCGACGCGTTTCAACGCGACGGCGACGTCGTCGACTGCGATGAGGAACGCGGCAAGGTCAAGGTCCGGATCGGCGATTTTCTCTACACTCTCGACCGGGCCGCGGTCGCCAAAGCCGAGCCGGGTCAGGTGTCACCGCCACCGCGACCCAGGCCGACCATTCACATCGAGGCCGACACCGAGGTCGGGCCCGAACTCGCGCTGCGCGGGTATTCGGTCGAGGAGGCGCTCGATCACTTGGACCGGTACCTCGACGATGCCCGTATCCAGGGATGGACCGAGGTGCGGATTGTTCACGGGAAGGGCGAGGGGATTCTCCGGCGGGCGGTAGGCGAGTTCCTGGCGCGCGACGAACGTGTTTCCTCCCGCCGCCTCGGACACTGGAATGAAGGCGCCGACGGTGTGACGATCGCAACCCTGCGGCCCCTATCATAGCCGCCGGGAGACCGTGACCGGCCGGTCGGTACGACGCAGGCAAGAGTGGACGATAGCGTTAAAGAACAGGTCCGAGAGGCGACCGACATCGTCGCGGTCGTCGGACAGTATGTCACGCTCAAGAGGCGCGGCGCCAACCTCCTCGGTCTCTGCCCCTTCCACACCGAAAAGACACCCTCCTTCTCCGTTCATCCCGATCGCCAGTTCTACCACTGTTTCGGGTGCGGCAAGGGTGGCGACGTCTTCTCCTTCCTGATGGAACACGAGGGCTGGAGTTTTCCCGAGGCGCTCAAGTACTGCGCCGACCGTGCCGGGATCCAGCTCCCCGAGCGGCGCCTCGACGACGACCGCCAGTCCCGGCGGCACCAGCAGATCCTCGATGCCCTCGCGCTGGCCGACACGCTGTACCGGCGGCTTCTTTTTTCCAGCGAGGGGACAGTGGCGCTGGACTATCTGCGCAAGCGGGGATTTCAGGATGCGACGTTGCGCCGTGCCGGTGTCGGATATGCGCCCGCCGCCTACGATCGGCTGATCAAAGCCGCGCAGAGTCGCGGTCTGTCCCGCGACGTTCTGGAGGGGGCCGGACTGGTACTGTCGTCGCGCAAGACCGGCGAGCCGTTCGACCGGTTTCGCAACCGGGTTACCTTTCCGATCGTCAATCTCTCCGGTAAAACCGTGGGCTTCGGCGCGCGGGCGCTGGCATCCGGGGACGAACCGAAGTACCTGAACTCTCCCGAAACCACGCTGTACCAGAAAGGGAAGATCCTGTACGGTCTCGTGTCCGCGCGCGAAGCGATCCGGCAGGCGGGCTGGGTGGTGATTGTCGAGGGGTACTTGGACTGGCTGCGCCTCATCGAAGGTGGACTCGAGAACGTCGCTGCCGTCTCGGGCACCGCCCTGACGGCCGATCAGGCGCGCATGCTCGCGCGATTCTGTCGGCGGGCGGTACTGCTGTTCGACGCCGATCAGGCGGGTCAGCGGGCGGCCTTGCGCGGGATCGACGTCGCGTTCAACGCGGGACTGGCCGTGGATGTGGCTGTTCTGCCGGCCGGAGATGACCCCGACAGTTTCTTGGCGCGCGAAGGGGTCGAGAAACTCCGGACGCTCATCGACCGCGCTCCCGGGATCGTGGAGTACCGAGTCCAGGTGGCCAGGGCCGAGGCGGGCGATCGCTTCGACTTTCTGGTGCGGGAGCGGTTGGTCAAGGAGTTCGTTGAGTTGGC
>DATKYL010000044.1:0-5261 GCA_035528515.1 Acidobacteriota bacterium
AATTCGAGATCACCTACGTCGGGGGCTGCCCGCGGGAGCTGAGCACCTTTCAGTGGTATGCCGGCAGTGAACTGGTGTGCAACGACGGTGGCCTGGGCGACCCCGGCAACCCGGACAATCTCATCTGGAACGCCGACCCGACCGGTTCACTTGGTAGCATCATCTACGACGGCGGCTTCTTCGTTGTCGCCGATGAGCCGATCGTCCGTCGCACCTTCTTCGATGTCCGCAACGAGTTCATACCGGACCTGACCCCGACCGGCATCTGCGGATTCGACGAGTACCACGACGTTCCGCTCGGCACCTATCGCAGCGGCGGCATCCCCGGCACACCGGTCACGATCACCGGCGATGTCATCGTCAGCTCCTATATCGACACGAATGTCAACGCCACACCGGGCACGCCCGAGGCCGCCATCGGTCTCGACATCACGCAGACCGAGATCGGTGCCCATGACGCGCTCTACGGCGATTTCAAACTGATCCGCTGGCAACTGCGCGAGCGCAACGGCAACGCCCTCTCCGACCTGCACGCCGGCTCCTTCATTGACTGGGACGCCCCGCCCGATTACGGCGCCAATCTCGCTGCCCTGTGGCCGCACACGGTCAACGGCTATGCGATCTGGGATGAGAACACACCGTCCTATGCCTACGGGATGCTCGATCCGCACCAGTACGCGTTGTATATCAACGTCGATCCCACGGCACATCCGGTGCACGGAATCGCCGGTATCGATCATAACGGGCGGGGCATTGATCCCGGCTCGCCTGAGAGCTTCTGGGATGCGGTGGTAAATATGTCATCGACCTTCGTCAACGACGGCACCGGCGACCGCGCGGTCATGCTGACGCATCAGGCGTTCGACATCCCTCCGTACGGTACCACCGCCATTCATCAGGCGCTCTACGGCATGCCCGCCCTGAATGGATGGGTCGACCAGGCACTGATGGAGGCGCAGGCGATGAGCATCGCCGCCCGCGCCGCCCGCTGGGGCGGCTTCGCCCGCGGCGATGTCAATGACGACGGGCGGGTTGACCTGGGTGACGTCCTGTGGCTGGTACTCGGATACCCGATCTACCCCGACGATTACTGCGGCGACGTCAATATCGACGGCATCGTCGACCAGGCCGACATCGACCAACTCATGGCCTGGGTCTCCGGCGATCACACCGCCCAGCCCCGCGGCGAGTGGCGATTCGAATTTTGAGGGACGTCTTCTGCTTCTGCCGGGCGACAGACTCCATTGACTTATCGGGGCTTGGCGGGAGCCGGCGGCCGGATCTCGTACAGGCGCTCGATCAGCGTCTGAATCGTGCGCGCGGACGGCGTTGGTTGGCTACTTCCCAATGAATCGGCTGTGTTGAGCCCTGCCTTCGCGGTGCGATACCGTGCGTCAACAGCTTCAACAACATCCAACACATCGACGACGCCGTCACCGTTGACATCACCCGCGAGAGTGCCGGTGTATGGAATTGCGCCGATGTCACTGCGTGACCCGTCCGGATCGTTGAAGGCCGGATCGGGGTCGCCCGCGTCGATGCAGGGGGAATCCTCCAGCAGCCGGTAGTCACCCGCGGCGCTGTCAACGAACAAGGCGTCACCGAAGATGCTGCTGGCCCCCGGAGCAACACCCTGGTAGTCACGCTTGTTGGCGAATGTGCAGTTGTAATCCGCGACCATGCAGTCGTTGGCACTATAGATAGCCACCTCGGGAGCAAAGAAGACAATGTTGTTTCGTATCTCCGCCGATCCGTAGTACGGGCTACCGTGCTGGTGCATGATGCCGCCCCACGTTGTTACGGAAATCGTGTTGTTGATGATGACAACATCGGAGGAGAGGCAGCGCACGTCACCGGTACCCGTGTTCGCGTACATGACATTGCCCCAGATCGTATCATTCCGCCCGCCGGATACATGGATCGCCCCGCCATAGTACCTTGCCTCGTTGTGATGCATGACGTTGCGGCTGATCATCGACACGGTGGTCCCCCCTAGGGCGATTCCGCCACCTGAGGTGGAAAAGCGGCTGTCTGAGCGATTACCCGCGATGATGTTCTCTGTTATGGTAGGAGAAGATCCAATGCAGAGGATTCCCGATTGTTGGCGTCCGCCCGTGATCGTGAAACCCGAGATCGCCGCCCCCTTCGGCTCCCCGGATACAAGAGAGACGACAGGCAGCATTGTATCAGCGGCCGACAGAATCGTCACGTCAGGACCATCAGCGCTTCGGACCACAACCCGTTTGCCGAGAAGGTCGATGTTCTCGTGGTAGGTCCCGGCTTCAACCAACACCGTGTCCCCGTCACCGGCCGCCTTGATTCCCAACTGTATCGTCGGCTGATCGGCCGGAACGTAAATAACCTGGTCACCCCGGACAATGAACGTCGCTGCAGCCGACCACGATGATGATTCCCGTCCGTCATGCGCCCGCACCCGCCACCAGTAGAACCCGGGTGTCAACACCTGCCCCAGCGCGACCTCGGTGTGCTGCTCCTGTTCAACGATCCCGGACTCAGCAGCTTCCAGATTGCTCAGCGCCTCGTCACGGTAGACTTCAAAGTCGTACGTCCGTGAATCGTCCTCAGGGTCAGTCGCATTGACAACCGAAAGAACGACGGCGCTGCCGTTCACCACCCCGTCCTCAACCGGGAAGAATAGCACGGGCGTCGACGGAATCGCGTTCATATGGAAGAAGCCATGCGACCATCCGCCCCAAGTCGCGCCGTCGTGAACACGCACCCGATAGACGTAGTCGCCCCCATCAGCCAGCGGCAATCCGGAATACACAACCGTTGTATCAGCACCCGTGATGATTCCCGTCGCCCACATCTCGGCGACACTCCAGTCGTTGTCGCTGCCGACCTCCACCTCGTACGCCGCTTGCGCGCCCGTGCCCAGGAACCGCCACCCGAATGTCGGCGTATGATCCAGCACCCAGCGAGGTTCGTCGCCGACAACACTGCGCTCGGCCGCCCGTGGCTGGAATTCGCTGCCGATCGGATACGCCCCCATGTCATTGCGTGTCCCGTCGGCGTCGACATAAGTCGGTACAGGATCACCATTATCCACGCAGAATGATTCCATCGTCAGATCGTAGTCATCCGCAGCCGTATCCCGGAAACCCGGGTCCTGTGAAATGTCGTGATAGCCGCGGATCGTCCCCGACGTATAGCTGATTACGTTGCCCCAGATGTTGTTGTAGTCCACCACGCCCACCGGGGCATGAATTCCGTACTCACTGCATCCGACGATGATGTTATTCTTGATCGTTGAGGTCACACCGTAGTTGAACAGTCCGCAGACATTGCCCACCATCGTGTTGTTGACAATCTCCGCACCGCCCGCGTACACGCCGATACACGCGAATCCGGTATTGCCGATGAAGAGATTGCGCTCGATAAGAGGATACGCGGCGCTGACGCTGATCACCTGCTGGCCGACCGTGTAGCCCTCGAAAATGTTGTTCCGGATGACCGGTGCCGCACCGTTCGCGATTTCGATCACGTGATTTCGCTGCCCGCCGATGACAGTGAAGCCGCTGAACTCAGTCCCGGTTCCTTCAAAGGTTGTAAGCCAGACCGCCGTTCCGATGAACGATGGTTGCAGAGTCGTCACCGCCGGACCACCCGCGCCGATCACCTTGACTGCTTTGCCACTGAAGTCGATGACTTCATCGTAGGTTCCCGGCGCCACCAGAACGATGTCTCCGTTGCTCGCGGCGTCGATCCCCGCCTGGATGCTGGGGTACTCAGTCGGAACATGGAGTGTCTGCGGTACTAGGACCAGCGTGTCAGTGGTCAGACGAAAGATCTCGACGGTCGAACCGGAATTGAAGACCAGATCGCGATAGCCATCGTTGGCAACGTAGCCGGTCAAGAAACGGCCGCTGCGAGGGAGATTCAGATGTGCCAGCGCCTCAGCATCTGGTACGGAGAAGATGAAGGCGTCAGAGCCCTCGCCACTGAGGAGCATGACTTCTGCGGAGCTTGAATCGAAGGTGACGACCCCACCGCGTCGGAAAACCCAATTGAAATCGAAGGTCACCTCGCTCGATGTCCACTCGTTCGGGTTGGATAGAACGGTCATGCGCCAGGGATCGTACCTGGAGGTTCGGCCCACGCAGGCGAGACGTACCGTGCCGGCGGCCGACCTCAGCTGGTCCAGCCCGATCAGATTCTCCTCGAAAGAGGGAAGTGCCCACCCGGTAGCGTCGTAGTTCGAGAAGTACCAGATGCGCTCAACATGCTGAGGGCTGTCCGAATCACGATCCAGCACAAACAGATCCGTGAACCACTTCAGCGCCCACATCGGAAGGCATTCCATGCCGCCCTTCTCGTCATCATCCCGCCAGGACGAAGGAATCAGCAGGTGTTCCAGCGATGTCCCGCTGTAAATCTGACGCCATCCCCACGGATCCAGAGCACCTTGATTCCGGTCGAATTCCGCGTGGCCGAGGCTGTCCCAGATAGCCGAACTATCACCGGCCATCAGAACCACATCGCTCCAGTACCGGTCATTAATGTACTCGCAATCGTAGAAGGGAGATTCGCTGTGAGTGTGCGTGTGGTTGGCGCGCAGGTAAGCGATCCGCGCGCCGCTCGGATTCCCAGGCAGCCAGTGAAAATGCTCCGCATCGTACGGCAGTACCGCCACTGTCTCCCAGCCGGTCTTCGATGAATTAAGAACCTGGACGGCGTTGTAATCCGTCCACAGAACCGGTTCCAACTCCCCCTGCCCCGGCCGCAGTGAGTACCCCCTGATCTCAGGAGCCGGTGGCAGATCGAGAAACCGGCCCTGCGCCGGACTCCAGATTCTCAGGACTGGGACCTGCCCGGCAATGGTCTCGCGGAAGAGAACCTCATCAAGCCCGTCGCAATCGACATCCTCAAGGCGCATCTGATCGATTTGTCCCGCGGAGGAGTAGGTCTCGACAATGTCAAACCTGAATTCCGAATCCCGCAGGTCATCCGGCAACTCGCCGGGAACAAAGATCTCCAGCCAGACGTAAGCAGTATCCGCTAACTCGCCATCCGACGCCACGAAACCAATGAGAGCAATGCCCAGATTGAGATCGGTGATCAGCAATTCGAATCGGCCTGTCCCGTCTCCGTGATCGTCGAAGATCGCGCCCGGCGGCATATCGAGAGCCTCCAACACCAGCGTGGCCCCTTCCGGATCGACTGCCGTCACATCGAGCGTGACAGTCTCTCCGTACATCCCGTGGATGGATTGAGGTATTCCCACGAACATGGGCGGGAGA
>DATKYL010000045.1:0-4889 GCA_035528515.1 Acidobacteriota bacterium
AATACGATTGTCATCAAACCGGCCACCGACACGCCCTTGTCGGTCGTCAACTTCATGAAGACGCTCGATGAATGCGGCGTGCCGCCGGGTGTCGTCAATATGGTCACCGGCTCCGGCGCCGCGGTCGGCGAACCGCTGATCGATCATCCCGATGTCAAACTCGTCTCGTTTACCGGCTCGACCGAAGTCGGGCGCTCGGTCTCCGGTCTTTGCGGACCGACCTTCAAACATTCCTGCCTCGAGATGGGCGGGAAGAACGCGCAGATCGTCATGGACGACGCCAACCTCGAGTTGGCCCTTGAAGGGGCTCTCTGGGGCGGCTTCGGCACAACCGGCCAGCGCTGCACTGCGACCTCGCGCGTGATCATCCACAAGAAAGTCTACACGAAGTTCGTCACGCAGTTCGTGGCAATGGCCAGGAAGCTGCGCGTCGGCGACGGTCTCGACGAAAACACCGACATGGGCCCTGCGGTCAACGAATCGCAGATTCAGACCGTCGAACGCTATGTGCAGATCGGTAAGAAGGAAGACCGCGCCAAGCTGGTCTGCGGCGGGAAACGCCTTACCGGCGGCAAGTACCTTCACGGGCACTATTTCGAGCCGACGATCTTCGGCGACGTCAACCGCAAGATGCGTATCGCCCAGGAGGAGATCTTCGGGCCGGTTGTCTCACTGATCCCGGTCGACTCGTTCGAAGAGGCGATCGACGTGTGCAACGACACCGCGTACGGCCTGTCGGCGTCGCTCTACACGCAGGACGTCAACCGCGCCTTCACCGCGATGCGCGACGTCTACACCGGGATCTTCTACATCAACGCGCCCACGATCGGCGCCGAGGTACATCTCCCGTTCGGCGGCACCAAAGCCACCGGCAACGGGCACCGCGAAGCGGGCCAGGCGGCCCTCGATGTGTTCAGCGAGTGGAAATCGGTCTATGTCGATTTCTCCGGCGCATTGCAGCGCGCGCAGATCGATCCGAGTTAGAGGCACACCGATCGAAGCAAACGACAATGGCTCGTTACCACCGTTATAAGCCCGCGCCCTGCAGAGACCCGCAGCAGTGGGCGATCTTCTTGCTCGATGTATTGGGTTTTAGGGCTCTTCTCAAGGGTGAGGGCCTCCATGAAGTGCATGAGATTTACGTGAACCTCATGTCCTACATTACGACGCGCGGCTCGACGGTCATCGTCCATCCGGAACCAGGAGGCGTGTTAGATGTATATCCCTGGTACTTCTCGGATACGATGCTGTTCGCGGCACCATATGGGCAGAACACCATAGGTCAGTTTCTTGACGAGTGCGCGGAGATTGTATGCCACTGCATAGAGTCTGCCATCCCTGTTAGAGGCGCCATCGCAGTCGGTGAAGCCCTGCCGGACTACCAGGCCGGGGAATTCCTCGGCGTACCGCTGGTGGAAGTCGCAGAGGCTGAGGAGGGAAGTCAGTGGCTTGGCGTAAGCCTTGGCCCGTCGTTCGAAGATCCGACGTTGCGGGGTCTGCTGGAAAACGAGAAAGTGCTACGCTTCAGCAACCACGTGAAAGAGGGCAGGGAGTCCTGCTTCTCGGGGCTAGTCCTAGACTGGCCGCGGCATTGGCGTCTCAGTCGGGATTCCGATGTAATAGAAACGCTCGGACTACTCGACCCAAGCGACAAGCATCGTCACTATTACGATGTTACTCGAGAACTTATTGCGGCGTCAGCATCGGCTAACCCGAACCCTAAGAACGAGCGCCCAACGCGACTCGCCATTCACATGACTCACGGCTTACTCAACGAGGAATAGCGATGGCAACGAGTCACTTAATCGAACATCTCTGGTACATGTCGGCAATCTAACGTGGATCGCCAGTTGACTGTAGGAAGTGTTAGTCTAAACCCATTCACGGAGATTGTCAGATGCCACGACGAATACTAATCCAGGGCGCCGCCGGGCGCGATTTCCACAACTTCAACACGATGTACCGCGGTAAACGCGGGTACGAGGTGGTGTGTTTCACCGCCGCCCAGATTCCCGACATCGATGACCGCAAGTATCCCGCCAAGCTGGCGGGGAAGGGGTATCCGAAAGGGATTCCCATTTACAGTGAAGATGAACTCGAAGAGCTGATCGTCAAGTATGAGATCGACGAGGTTGTTTTCTCATACTCCGACGTTCCGCATGAGTTCGTGATGCACCAGGCGTCGCGGGCGATCGCCGCCGGTGCCGACTTCACGCTTCTCGGCCCGGCGCAGACGATGATCAGATCGAAGAAGCCGCTCGTCGCAGTCTGCGCGGTTCGCACCGGGGCGGGCAAATCGCAGACCACGCGCCGCGTCTGCGAGCTGCTCAAGGAACGCGGCCTCAAGGTGGTCGCGATCCGTCACCCGATGCCATACGGCGACCTGCGCAAACAGATCTGCCAGCGCTTCGCCGAACTGTCCGACCTCGACAAACACGAGTGCACGATCGAGGAACGCGAGGAATACGAACCGCACATCGTCACCGGCACGATCATCTACGCCGGTGTCGATTACGGCGTGATCCTCAAAGAGGCGGAGAAGGAAGCCGACGTCATCGTCTGGGACGGCGGCAACAACGATCTGCCGTTCTACCGGCCCGATTTGTACATCACGGTCGCCGACCCGCATCGTCCCGGCGACGAACTCACCTATCATCCGGGTGAGGTCAATCTGATGATGGCCGATGTGGTGGTGATCAACAAGATCGCGACCGCGACGAGCGAGGGAATCGAGACGGTCCGGGCGAACACGGTCCTGCGCAACCCGGATGCGATCATAATCGATGCCGCCTCGCCGATCAGTGTCGAAGATCCCAACGTCATTCGCGGCAAGCGGGTGCTGGTGGTCGAGGACGGCCCGACTTTGACGCACGGCGGGATGAAGTACGGCGCCGGTATCGTCGCCGCGCGCAAGTTCGGCGCGAAAGAAATCGTCGATCCGCGTCCGTGGCTCAAAGGAACCCTCAAGGAGACCTTCGCCAAGTATCCGGAGATCGGCGCGCTCCTTCCGGCGATGGGCTACGGCGACAAGCAGGTTGCCGATTTGCGGGCCACGATCAACGCCGCCGACGTCGACGCGGTCGTGATCGGAACCCCGATCGACCTGCGCCGCATCTTCAAGATTAACAAGCCCTCGGTCCGCGTGCGCTACGATCTCCAGGAGATCGGCCGTCCCGATCTGGGCGAGGTCATCGACGAGTTCTGGGCGCGTTGGAAGCGGGATACCGGCAAGAAGAAGCGGCAGTAGGATCACTTTTCTTGCTTAACGGGCCGTCGTGGGCGATTGTAACATATCGCCCGGCGGCCCGTCGGCGTATTACCTGAGGAGAGCGTGGCCGCGAGGTGAGATTGCGGTCTGCCGCAGACGGACAACAGACCGACGATCCTGGTAACGTGGTGTCGGGAAATCGAACGATAGACAGAAGAAGGTGTGGCCGCGATCTGTGATCGCGGTCCCGCAAAGCGGGACAATGGACCGGCCGCGTCGGACAAGCTTCAACGAACCGGGACACGCGCACTTCCTGACCTTCAGCTGCTTTCGGCGCTGTCAGGTATTCACTGACGATGAGGTGTGTCGTCTGTTCGCAGAGACTCTGGATCGAGCGCGTGAACTGCATGACTTCGATCTCTGGGTCTATGTCATTATGCCCGATCATGTTCATCTGCTGATACGACCACGCCGATCGGAGTATCGAATAGCCATCATTCTCAAGGGTATCAAGGCCCCTTTCGAGAAGTGGCTTTTAGCTGATTGGAAGGAAGAACACCCCACCCGTCTCCGACGCCTTTCAGCGAGAACTGCGGCCGGTGTAGTGCACCGGGTGTGGCAGCGCGGTGGCGGTTTCGATCGGAATGTGTATACTTATGAGTTGGTTGGCCGCGCCGTCCAGTACATCGAGGGCAATCCGGTGAGGAAGGGACTTGTCACTGATCCCATCCAGTGGAAATGGTCGAGCGCTTGTGCACGGTCCGGTGGGGTTGATATCCCGTTGCGAATTGACGCGATCGATCGGGAGTTGACACGTGTAGAGTAACGGACTTGGCAAGCCGCGATCACAGATCGCGGCCACACCGCCTCGAGCCGTAGGTACTCATCAGCCGTTGCACCCAAGAGCGATAATCATGCCCCGCGCCGATTTCGTCCATCTCCATAACCACAGCCAGTACTCGCTGCTGGACGGCGCCACCCGTATTCCCGCGATGGTGGAGCGGGCGGTGGCGTACAAAATGCCGGCGCTGGCCCTGACCGACCACGGCAACCTCTACGGCGCCATCGAATTCTATACGACCTGCCGCGCCGCGGGGATCGTGCCGATCGTCGGCTGCGAGACCTATGTCGCTCCCCGCGGTCTCACGCACAAGGAGCCCGTACCCGGTGCCCCCGACGGCGGCTATCACCTGGTGCTGCTGGCGAAGAACATCACCGGGTACAAGAATCTCGTCAAACTGGTGAGTATCGCCTCGCTCGAGGGATTCTACCACCGTCCCCGCATCGATTTCGAGCTTCTGCGCGATCACGCCGAGGGCCTGATCGCCACCTCCGCTTGCGTTCAGGGCGAACTCGGCCAGAAACTCCTGCAGGGACGGGGAGACGACGCCGAGGAAGTCGTACGGCGCTATCTCGACCTTTTCGGCCCCGATCACTACTTCCTCGAGATCCAGAACCACGGGATCGACGTCGAAGATCAGATCCGGCCGCAGATTATCGCATTGGCACGCAAGCTCGGCGTCGAGCTGGTCGCGACGAACGACTGCCACTACCTCGAACAGAGTCACGCGCGGGCACACGACGCACTCTTGTGCATCCAGACCGGCCGCTTTCTCTCCGATGAAAATCGGATGCGGTACAACACCGACCAGATTTATTTCAAGTCGGTCGACGAGATGAA
>DATKYL010000046.1:0-13779 GCA_035528515.1 Acidobacteriota bacterium
GGTTGGCGCCCGTCGAGGTAGGGCTGGCGGTCAAGGGCGATCCCGAACGTGCCGCGTCCGCCGTCGCGTGTCTGCAGAAGCCAAAAGACCGATCCCTTGTCGATACGGAGGGGCGAGTACTCGTCGCGGACCGTTTCATCCGGGAGGGCCAGGCCGTCGCCGCGCCGGTCGCCGGTCTGGATCGCCTGTCCGGCGTTGGCCTCGTTGATCGGCATGTCATCGTATATACCGTCCCGGACCGCCGCGATCATGTGACGGGCAGTGCGTGGCGCCCATTCGGTATCCAGTTCAATTGTCACCGGACCCTGGGTCGTGTTGAGACGCAGGCGGGGCGGGGTGACATACGGATGGAGCAGTTCATCGATGTTGTCCGGGGTGAGGTCGGTCTGGTATACGCCCAAGCCGCTCCGTAGGTCCTGACGGAATTTGTCCGCCACCGCGATCGTGTACCAGCGCACCAGGCGATTGGGATCGGCCATGCCCCAATCGAGCAGGTCCTGGCGGGTCGAATCGATGTGGATCGAGGGCAACAGGTTGGCACCCGCCGCCATGATCGACCACTTGACCTCGGGTCGGGGGTTATTGCGGAACCTCTGATAGAGGGAATGGAGCGAGTCGGTGTACTCCATGATGTGCTGTGAGCCGATCAGGTTCACCGCCATGCTGACGACGTGCGGATCGGTATCGTGGAAGAGTCGGTTGAGGACCTCGCCCCAGTCCGGCTGGCCGAAGGCGCTGTATGACTGCACCGCGCGGGCGCGTACGAGCGGGACGGTGTCGTTCAGGAGTCGGCGGACCAGGGGGAAGATGACGGTGGTATCAGTCCCTCCATAACGTTGCACCTGGTCGACCGATTCGAGGAAAGCGACCCGTACGCGCGGGTCGGGATCGGAGGCCGCGGGTGCGATCAGGTTGGCACACAGGAGATCTCGGCGGTTGCAGAGAGACTTGGTGGCCTCCGCGCGGACCGCCGGGTCGGGGTGGTCGAGAAGTTGCATCAATGTCCCGGAGGCATCTTCGCGCCACAACTGGCCCACCGAGCGGGCCAGTCGCTGTACGCAACGGGGATCGGGATCGCTTCGCAGGAAGGGCAGGGCGCGCATGATGACCAGTGTATCCCGCAGCGCGAGAAACGCGTCGGCGACCGACGATCGGACCTCCGGATCGGGATCTTCAAGGCCCTTTATGAGGGTATCCCCCGCCTCGGCAGTGGGGAACGAAGCGGCCAGTCGATAGGCCATCTTGCGCATCCGAGGGTCGGGATCGGAACAGAGGGACAGCGCCCGTCGGGCGGCAGCCTCGGACTTCATGCGCCCGAGGGCGAACAGCGCCGCCCAGCGCACGTCCAAATCGGGGTCGTCGAGCAGGACAATGATCGAGTCGGCGTCATCGCGCCAGTTGACGATGTCCAGCGTCAGGGCTGTCTGGATGCGTACGCGCGGGTCGGGATGGCGCAGGAGATGCACGTATTGGGCGTGTTCCTCGCGGGCGTAATTGCGCGCCAGGGACTGAAGGATCGCGACCAAAACCTCCGGATTCTCCTCCTGCGGGATCGCTTCGAGCAGCGGCTCCTTGGCGACCCGCCACTGCCAGGCACCCATGGCGAAGGCGGCCATGGCACGGACACGTGGACTGGCATCCTCCAGGAGGGCATGACGCAGGGTATCGAGCGCGAGGGAGTCATTGACCCGTCCCAAGGCCAGCGCCGTGCGCACGCGGACGTCTTCATCATCATCGAACAGATAGGTGTAGAGCCTCCCGTTGGCGGTCCAGCCCTGGTCCTCCCAGACGGCGATCTGGTTCATCTTCTGGTGTGGGGAGAGCTTGTCTCCGCCGCAGCCGACGAGGGTCGCGACACAGCAGAGGACGGTCAGGAGAATCGCCCAGAAGGCGGCAACTCGACGATCGCAGGCAAGGACTCCAAAGTGGCTTTTCATCGGTCGGTAGCTCCTTTATTCGGGTGCAAGCGGCAGCCGCGACGGGAATCCGTCCGGATCGAGTACGAGTCCGGGGGGATGGTCGTCGACGGATGCACCGTTGAGAAAGCTTGAAATCCATGTGCGCCACGGAATCGTGGCAACTCCCCAGTGGGGATCGGGATAGGGGTCGAGCTTGGCCAGCGCCTTCTGCCACTGGCTACGGGCGCCCTTATCGTTATGGTTTTCATGATGGTAGGCTCCGACAGCCAAATGGATCAGCGCTTGTAAGTACCGACGGTCAGGTCCACGTAGCGCGTGCCACAGTTCTTCCCAGATGTCGTGTGCCTCGAAATACCGGCCGGTATTGAACTCCACGAGCCCCGTTTCGAAAAGACGGCGGGCCTCTGTCTGGTCGATCGATTGACGGTCGTCGTCCTGCGTCATGGTTTACCGGTCGTCGGACCGCCGGTGGCCGATCAGGTGGCCCCGAAAGCTCTCAGGTTAATACAATGCCGAGCCATCGGCAAGCGGGGCGGTCGATGGGGAGACCCCGTTGTTGTCTGTACACCGGTTCATGTCAGGTAGTTCGTGGCGATCGCGAGGGTTCCAAGAGCGTCAGATCCATCTTGGGCCGCGCGCGTTTTCCGTTACGACCCGCTTCGCACAGGCCGGCTCAGCAGATACTCCCGTGAGGTGGGGCAGTCGGGGACCAGGGGGCATTCGGAGCAATGCGGCCGCCGGGCCGGGCAGATCGCCCGCCCGTGCCAGATTATCCGGTGCGAGAATTCGATCCATCGCGACCGCGGCAGGAGGGTCATCAGATCGCGCTCGATTTTGGCCGGGTCGGTGTGGCGCGTCAGACGCATGCGCCGGGAAAGACGTCGGACATGCGTGTCAACGACCACCCCCTCGGCCAGGCCATAGGCGGTTCCGAGGACGACATTCGCGGTCTTGCGCCCGACGCCGGGGAGGCGGGTCAATTCCGTGAGTGTCCGGGGAACCTTGCCGTCGTGGTGTTCGACAATCGCCTGTGCGGCGCCGATGATGTGACGGGTTTTGGCGCGGAAGAAGCCGGTCGAGTGGATGATTTGTTCGACATCCGCAGGGTCGGCCTTGGCGAAGTCCGCGGGCGTTTGATAGCGGGCGAAGAGTTCCGGAGTGACCGCGTTGACCCGTTCATCGGTGCACTGGGCGGAGAGAATCGTGGCGACCACGAGTTGGAACGGGTCGTTGTGGGTGAGGGCGGTCCGCGCGGGGTAGAGACGCTTCAGGGTGCGGGCGATGCGTCGCGCGCGGCGGATGCGTTCGGATTGTGTCTCGCGGGGCATAAGCAGGATCGCTCGGACAGTCTGCGGCGGTGGTCATCGTCCCGCCGGTTCGGATCTCCGTTCGGATGATAAGAGGTTTTACGTGCAAACGGAACGTCTCAGCCGGTCATCGTCGGCTGCGATACACCGATGAGAATAATGAGAGAGATCGGGGGAACTGCCTGGTCCGAGTGGCGTAAGACGGATTGGGGGTAACGCCAGTTCTTCCTTGTTGGCAAACCGTTCGGTGAATAGATTCGTTTCGTTCTGTCCAGCGTTGTGGGACAGTGTGCTGTGCAGCCGGGGTGCCGTTTTAGCATGACAACCAAACGGGAAATCACACAGAAAACGTGGGTCGCGATCGATCTGGCCGCCCTGAGAGGCAATCTCCGGGCGATGTCCGCCACGATCGGTCCCGAGCGGTCGATCATACTGGTGGTCAAGTCGGATGCCTACGGCCACGGCGCGCGGTCGGTCGTCGATGCGGCAGCGGACGTGGGAATCGCACATTTCGCGGTGGCGACGGTCGATGAGGGAGAGGCGCTGCGGCGCTTCAATGTCACCGGGGAAATTCTGCTTCTGCACCCGCCCTTAGCGTTTGAGATGGAACGTACGATCGCGGCGAACCTGACGCCTACGATCTCCGACGAACGGACCGCCCGTCAGTTCAACGATCTCCTCAGTGGTGCAAGGCGGCCGGTCCATGTTGAGGTCAACACGGGGATGAATCGTCTCGGGGTCAACTGGCAGGATGCGGCGGAGACGATTGCGCGCATCAGCCGGCTCCCCCATCTGACGATCGGTGGCGTCTTCACACATTCTCGGACCGCGATGCCGACCGACGCCGACGCGGTGCACGAGCAGATCAGCCGTTTTCGTGAGGTTCTTGCCGATTGCACCGCGCGCGGGATTGATCCCGGTGTCTGTCATGCCGCGTCCTCCTATGTTCTTGCCTATCATCCGGAGACACTCTGCGACGCGGTGCGTCCGGGTTTGCTTGCCTACGGCGGACTGGTCATCGATGCCGCCCGCGCGGTCGATCCGACGCTGACGGCGATCAAACCGGTGATGAGTGTGCATACGCGCGTTCTTCATCTGCGCGACGTCGGCGCCGGGGAGTGGATTCACTACGGCGACGCATTTCGCGCCGAACGCCCGATGCGGGTGGCGGTGCTGCCGATCGGGTACGGGATGGGATATTCTCGTCATCTGACCAACAAGGCGCAGGTCCTGATCGACGGGCACCGCGCGCCGGTGGTCGGCACGGTCGGGATGGATATGACCGTGGTCGATCTTGCAGGCATTGACGGTGTCTCGGTCGGTGAGCCGGTGACGATTCTCGGTCGTGACGGCGACGATGCGATCACGGCCGAAGAGCTGGCCCGCTGGGCGGGGACAATCCCCTATGAAATCACCTGCCGGCTGGGCAACGGGTTGCCGCGGTGTGTGGTGGGGGCCGAGGTGCCTGCCGCGGGGCTGACCGCGACGACGGCTGGCCGGTAATCGTAAGAGAAGCGCCGTGACTCGGTTACGGGTCTGAGATCGTCGCCCCATTCACTTTCAAGTGCCAAAGTGAACTCTGGCAACCCGCGAGTGCCTCCTCTATATTGGGGGCGTGCCACTCGTTGAGCAGAAGCATCCGCCTGTGTTCCGGCGGACTTGGCCGGCTGCCGTAGTTGTCGGCGTTCTGTCCTTTTTCTGGTACCATTGGGTCTTCTCTCCGACCGCCGCGCACAGCGCATACCGGTTGACTATCATTGTCTATGGATTGCCGCCGATACTGGTCGGCATCGGTGTCTCAACCTGGGTCAGTCGGGGGCGGTTTGCGCCGGTGGGCGCGGTGGCCTTGGCGATGGTGGTCTCCATGCCGTTCACCCTGTATGCCCACTCGCCGGATCTGGCATTCTATATCGGCAAGACGATCTGGGCGGCCCGCGGCGAGCCGTTGATCGATCCGGCGATGGGCATTGTGACCGGGTATCCCGTTGGCTTCTTCGTTCTCTGGGGATGGATAGTCGAGTTTCTGGGTGCTGTACCGATCACACTATTGCGTTGGGCCACCGTCTGGAATCTTCTGGCTCTCTGGTTGGTTCTTTGGTTGTTCGGGCGGCGTCTGCTTGGTCCGGATCGCGTCACCACGGTCCTGTGGGTGGGATCGCTGGCCCTCTTTGCCAAGGAGATCGGTGGCTGCCTGTTTGCCAGCCCGGCGTGTTTCTCGATGCCGCTGGCCATCGCGGCGTGGTGGTTTTGGATTGTTGCCCCGCGGCCGATCACGACAATTCTCGGGGCGTTCCTCCTCGCGGGGGCCATTGTGATCTGGCCGGCCCACTTGTTCGGTGCTCTCGGCGTGGGACTGGTCATGGGTTGGCGGCGTGTGAGATCGCCGCCGGCGTGGGTTTATGCCGCCGCGATCGTGCTTGCCGGGTTGACGGCATGGCGGATCTGTCAGGCGGTGCCGTCGGGAGAACCACCTTCCTGCATGCGACTGATCCCGCCCCATCTGGTCGATTTCCTGCGGACCCGAGTGCTGTCACTGGTGACTCTCGGGACGGACGGTCACGGTCTCATGATTTCTGTGGGAGGCGCGGCGACATTTGGCGCTCTCATCTATCTGGCACTGCGCGGCTGGCATCGCCGCGTGCGCGGGTCCGAACTGTCTGATACTCTCCCGCTCGGGATCGGGCTGACGGTGGGCGCGCTCTTGTCGGCGTGGTTCATGATCCAGCCGGCTTTCGCGATTCGGATTCTCTTCCTCGCCGCCGTCGCGGTGACACCGCTTGCGGCAAACGGACTCCACGATCTGCTGGATGTGCGCCGGTTGCAGCCGTTTCACCTGAGGCGCCTCGGGACCGTTGCCTTCGGGTCTCTGTGGCTTGTGCCGTTTCTGGTCAGTGCCGCGGTTTCGGTGCAGTGGGATCACCGCTGGGAGGCCCGTACCCATGCCGTCTCAGAATGGCTGGCCGTTCAGGCGCAGCCGGGGGAACGCGTGTGGGCCACTCCGGGTACCTATCGCGATGTGGTTCTCGGGAAGGCACCGGTCTTCGGGTTTCTGGCGCATCATTGGCCGCCGTACTACGGGGCGCCCCGGTCGGCCGCCGATTCGATCGCGACCGTGTACACCTCGCTGTCCGAGCTTGAACGCGGCGATGATCCGCTGCGCACGCTGGCCCGCGCCGGCGTCGACTGGGTTGTCGTCGATCGGGGCTGCGACGGGGAACACTCCCTGGTGCACACGCTGGCGGAGTCGATCACACCCCGATACGCCGACACCGCTTATGTCGTCTATCGCGTCGAGGGACGTTGACCGCGCACGCTAAGGTGGTATCAGGGTGAGTCTGAGTGCCGGACTCGCCGTGTCTTGCCGTACGAGGACGTGCCTGCCCTGCCCTCTTAAGATTATGTTACGCGCCCGGGGATGGGCGGCGGCGCACGGCGGCGTGGAGTTGTGTGGTCGCTGCTACGGCGTCTTCTTAGCGAGTTCCCACAAACGGTCCCAGGTGTAGATGCCGGAGTTGTGACCGTCGCTCCATTCGACCTGGATTGCATAGCGGCCGACGAGATGGATGCCTAAGGGGTGGATATCCTTGGGGACGGTGGCATCGTTGAGGATCTTCTGCCCCGTCATTTCTTCGACACATCCCGCGCAGGGACAGGCGAGGCGCAGGAAGCGGGCGGGGTAGATCGTTTCCTGGCCGGTCTTCCAGGCGACTCGTACGTCGTTCTCGTTGACCCGGCCGATTTCAAGCGGGATGGGTGTGGTGGATGTGGTCATCGTGGACCTCGTGAATGGTCACGCACTTTGAAGTTTAGTTGAGAGAGTTCGTTCTTCCCGTCCCCGTCGCCGCGGAGGAGGGGACGTGAACTGAATTGACAGCAAGATCGTTGTGTGCCGCAAGACCTAATGTCACTTACCTAAAACGTAATGCGAACCGGCTGATCGGAGTCCGTCCCCGCGAGGCGGATACTGACCTGGGCCGCTATGTTGTTGGCGATGGCCGTGAGCGCTTGCGCGACCGGCGAGTCGGGCTGATCGATCACGATCGGGCGTCCCGAATCGGATGTCTGCCGCAGGTTGGTGGCCAGCGGGATCGCGCCGAGGTACGGCAGGTTCAGTCGTTGGGCCGCGCGTTCGGCACCGCCGCTGTCGAAAATATCCTCGCGTTCACCGCAGTGCGGGCAGACGAAATAGCTCATGTTCTCGACGAGACCGAGAATCGGGCTCTTGAGTTGATTGAACATGAAGATCGCCTTTTCGGCGACATTCAGCGCCACATCCTGGGGTGTCGAGACAATCACCGCTCCGGTGAGCGGGATACGCTGGCAGAGGCTGAGTTGCACGTCGCCGGTGCCGGGCGGGAGGTCGACGATGAGATAGTCGATTTCGCCCCACTCGACGCCGCCTAAGAACTGGTCGATCATCTTGGTCAGCATCGGCCCGCGCCAGATCACCGCCTGATCGGGTTTGAGGAAGAAGCCCATCGACATGACTTTCACACCCCAGGCTTCGATCGGCGCGATCTTGTCCCCGGCGGGTTGGGGCAGTTCGCTGATTCCCAGAATCGTGGGAATGCTCGGTCCGTAGACGTCGGCATCCATCAGTCCGACGCGGGCGCCGGATTGGGCCAGGGACACGGCCAGATTCGCCGACACGGTGGACTTGCCGACGCCGCCTTTGCCGGAGCCGACCGGGATCACATTTTTCACGCCGGGGATCAGGACATTGCCGAGCGCGCCCATGGCCTGGACCTGGGCGGTCATCTGGATATTGGCCTGCGTGATTCCGTCGATCCCGAGGATCGCCTGCTGGGCTTCGTTCCGCAGACGGTCTTTCATCGGACAGGCGGGGGTGGTCAACTCAATCGTCACTTTGACGGTGCTGTCGCAGATGGCGACGTCCTTGACGAAGCCGAGAGTCACGATGTCCCGGTGCAGGTCGGGGTCAATCACGCTCCGCAGTGCCTGGAGAACCTGTTCCTTTGTTGCCACGCGTTGCATGTCCTTTCGGCTGAGAATCGATATCTAACGGGCCCGTTCGCTTGCTTCACCGATCGCCGCGGGGGGATCAGGATTTGTCTCCGTTGCCGCCGACCGTCCAGACCTGCCCGGAGTGTATGAGCTTCTTCAGGAGAACCTTTTTCTCCTGCCGGTTGGCTTCCTCAACCTGCGCTTCCAGCATCGCGTCATACGTCGGCTTCTCGCAGGCACGGAAGATGCCGATCGGCGTGGGCAGTCCGAGGCGAACGGTGCGGCTGAGGATGAATGCCAAGAGGGTGGTGTCGCACCCTTCGTCGTGCACCAGCAAGTCTGACTCGCTGATGCCGTTGCCGAGGGTCACGCCTTCGAGACGATACCCGTTGAGGCGGAAGCCTTTGTCGCGGTTGCGACCGTAGACGATCGGCTTACCGTGCTCGAGAAAAACCAGGCTGTCGGCCTTGGTCTCCTTGTCGCTCTGCTTCCGGAAGGCGCCGTCGTTGAAGATCACGCAATTCTGAAAGACTTCCACGAACGCGGCACCGCGGTGGAGGGCCGCGCGGCGGATGACTTCCTTCATGTGGGCAGGTTCGGTGTCGATGGTGCGGGCGACGAAGGTCGCCTCGGAGGCGATCGCGAACGAGACTGGGAGAATCGGCTGTTCAATCGATCCCATCGGGGTGGAGCGCGTCACTTTGCCCATTTCCGAGGTCGGTGAGGTCTGGCCCTTGGTCAGTCCGTAGATGCGGTTGTTGAACAGGATGATCTTGATGTCCATGTTGCGGCGCAGCGTATGCAGCATGTGGTTCCCACCGATCGACAAGGCGTCGCCGTCGCCGGTGGCCACCCAGACCGACAGCTTCGTATTGGCGCATTTGACGCCGGTGGCAATCGGCAGCGCGCGGCCGTGGATCGTGTGGAACCCGTACGTATTCATGTAATAGGGGAAGCGGCTGGAGCAGCCGATCCCGGAGACGAAGACCAGGTTCTCTCGCGGGATCCTGAGGTCGGCCAGAACGCGTTGCACCTGTGCCAGTATGCTGTAGTCACCGCAGCCGGGACACCAGCGGACTTCCTGATCGGAAGCATAGTCCTGCCGCGTCATCTTCGGCTCGGGAGCTTCGGTCTGTGGTTCGGTCTGTGCCATCGCTTTATACGAACTCCTCAATACGGCGTTGAATTTCAGAGACCTTAAAGGGACATCCCTGGACCTTGTTGAAACCGACTACGGGATATCCGTACTCGCCGCGCAGCAGCATGCGCAATTGACCCATATTCAGTTCGGGTACGAGGACCTTCTCGAAACGGCCCAGGACTTCTCCCAGATCGGTCGGCAGGGGCCAGATGTGGTGCAGGTGAACGTAGGAAACCTTGCGTCCTTTGGCGCGGACGTTTTCGACGGCGGACATGATGGCGCCGTAGGTCGAGCCCCAGCCGACAACCAGCAGTTTGCCGGCCGGTTCACCGAAGATCACGGTCGGTGGGTATTCCAAGGCGATGCGGCGAATCTTCTCGTCGCGCAGATTGACCATCTTTTCGTGGTTGCGCGGGTCGTAACTGACGTCACCGGTGACGTCTTCTTTTTCCAATCCGCCGATGCGATGTTCGAGCCCGGGGATGCCGGGGACGGCCCACGGACGAGCGAGCGTCCGCTCATTGCGCAGGTAGGGCCAGAATCCGTCGGGACTGGTGGGGCGTTCGATTCGGATATCCGGCAGGCGTTCGATGTCGGGCAGCCGCCAGGGCTCGGAGGAATTGGCGAGGAACCCGTCGGTGAGAATAATCACCGGCGTCATGAACTTCGTGGCCAGCCGCACTGCCTCGATGGCGACATCAAAACAGGCGCCGGTCGAAGCCGGCGCGAGGACCGCGACCGGGCAGTCGCCGTTGCGTCCGACACAGGCCTGCAGGAGGTCCGACTGCTCCGACTTGGTCGGCATGCCGGTCGAGGGACCGGCGCGCTGCACGTTGATCACCACCAGTGGCAGTTCCACCATGACCGCCAAGCCGATTCCCTCCGACTTGAGTGCCATGCCGGGGCCGCTGGTGCCGGTCATCCCGATGTCGCCGGCGTAGGAGGCGCCGATCGCCGCGCAGATGGCCGCGATTTCGTCCTCGGCTTGAAACGTCCGGACACCGAAATCCTTCTTGTGCGACGCCAGGGAGTGGAGAATCTCACTCGCCGGCGTGATCGGATAGCTCGCGTAGAACAGCGTGGTGTCCGAAAGGTACGACGCCGCGATCAACCCCAGCACCAGCGCGTCCGTGCCGGTCACGTTGCGGTACTCGCCGGGCGGCAGTGTGGCCTTGCGCACGGTGTAGTGGCGGGTGAACAGCTCGGTCGTCTCGGCGTAGTTGTACCCGGCTTTCAAAGCAGTTCGGTTGGCCTCGAGCACATCGGGTGTTTTGGCGAAAGTCTGCTCGATCCACTCGATGGATGGTTCCAGGGGGCGGTCATACAGCCAGTAGACGACCCCGAGGATGAGGAAATTGCGACTCCGGTCCTTCTCTTTCTTGGGCAGCGGGGAATTCTCCAATGCCTTGCTGTTCAACTGGTTTACCGGGATGCGAATGACGCGGAAAGCCTTCAAGGAACCGTCTTCGAGCGGATTGTTGCTGTACCCAGCTTTTTTCAGGTATGTCTCGGTGAAGTTGTCCGCGTTGGCGATGATGATCCCGCCTCTGTTCAGGTCGCGCAGGTGAACCCGCAGCGCCGCCGGATTCATCACCACGAGCACATCGGGTTCGTCGCCCGCGGTGTGGATCGGGTATTCCGAGAAACTGATCTGGAAGCTCGATACACCTCGGGGTGATCCGATCGGAGCACGGATTTCCGCCGGGTAGTCGGGGAAGGTCCCGAGATCGTTTCCCGCGAAGGCCGTCGCCAGGCTGAATTGATTGCCGGAGAGCTGAATCCCGTCGCCGGAGTCTCCGGCAAAACGGATCGTCACCCGGCCGACCTCCTCGGTGGGCTTCTCATCTCGCTTTGTTTCGTTGGTCAATGTCGACACGTTCGTATCCTCTGTGTTCTCATGCGTATGTACTGAAACAACCAGGAGCCGTTTATGATCCGCGGTAGGGTAGAAAATCGTCGGGGGGCGATGATAATGGCTTTTCCTCGGTTTAGCAATGTTTCGCAGGGGCTTTTTTGTTGGATTTGTCAATTCGGAGTGTCGCCCGGCCCCGGCGGGGAACACACGGTGACGGACTCCGGGGTGCTGCCTGGGGCGACCGCTCCGGTGTCGATTACCCTCCGACGGGGACTGCGGACGGGGTTTGCGTCTCCACCCGGCGGACAGGGCCCATCCGAAAGCTTACGCCGCAAAGTACGGGTAGTTGGATATTCCTGACAAGTATCCCCCCGGACATCTGTCAGTATTGCACGCGTCCCGGACGGCGAGACGGTATGTGTGCAGCAGAGCCGTTGCGTCCGTCGTTCAGCGGGCCTTAATTTCGGTCTGTCAGGCCCGTCCCGGGCCCGTAAGTCAGAACCCGAACCGGCAGGAGCCCATGAATCCGGACACACCGCATCGTATCGTCGACTGCAAGATCGACCCGTCGGCCTTGATCATCTCGCCGGTCAACCTCTACGGTTGCACCGTCGGCAAAGACTGTCTCGTGGGGCCGTTCACCGAGATCCAACGGGGTGCCGTGATCGGCGACCGGACCCGTGTCCAGTCACACGCGTTCATCTGCGAACTCGTGACGATCGAAGAAGACTGCTTTATCTCTCACGGCGTCATGTTCACCAACGACCGTTTCCCGCCCTCGCCGCCCGAGAAGTGGGAGCCGACCCTGGTCAAGCGGAATGCGGTCCTGGGGACGGGCGCGGTCCTGTTGCCGGTGACGGTCGGCGAGGGGGCGATGGTGGCCGCCGGGGCGGTGGTGACCAAGGATGTTCCCGACTACGCCGTGGTCGCGGGCAATCCCGCCCGGGTCGTGCGGATGCTGAAGTAGAAGCGTAGTCCGGCTCAGGTCAGCGAATAACCCCCGTCGACGATGATCGTCTGTCCGGTGATCCAGCGCGACGCGTCAGAGGAGAGGAAGACTACGACTTCGGCGACTTCGTCGGGTGTCCCGACCCGACCGAAGGGTGTACGGCGCACGACCTCGCGCACCATGTCATCGTAGTTGGGGAAAGACTTCAGCGCGTCGGTATCGATGAACCCGCCGGAGACGGTGTTGACGTTGATTTTCTTCGGCGCGAGTTCATGGGCCAGATACCGGGTCAGCGCCTCGATCGCCGCCTTAGAAATGCCGATCGCCGAATACCCGGGAATGCAGCGGGTTGCGCCGAGGGAGGACATGGCGATGATTTTGCCCCCCGGCGGCATGATCGGTACCGCCCGCTGCGCGCAGAACAAGAGCGCCTCGGCATTGGTGTGCAGTGAGAGATCCCAGGCGCGTTCGTCGACCTCCAGAACGTCGGCGAAGATCCCCAACGCGGCGTTGGAGATGAGGATGTCCACGCGCCCGAACGATTTCTCGATTTCGTCGAACAGCTTCTGGTGGGCGTCCTTCTTGCCGATATTGCCGCGGACGGCGAGGGCCCGGACGCCCAGTGCCTCGAGTTCGGCGATAGTTTCGTCGGCAGCCGACCGAGAGCGGAAGTAGTTCACGACCACATCGGCGCCGCGCTGGGCGAGTTTGCGGGCCACGGCGCGTCCGATCCCGCGCGTGCCGCCGGTGATGACCGCGACCTTGCCGGCCAGGTCACGGGTGTGATTCGCAGCTGTAATCGCTTGACTCATATATTCTTCCAAGATCAGGCCGGCCCAGTCGAGGTCATTTGCCGGTTCTCTTAATGCTATCACATCGGCGAAGCGTCCGCAAAACATTCCTTTCTCAGTCCGCATTTTTCGGGATCGCAAAGAGGCTGACGGGACGTCGGTTTTCTTCGAAAACCTCGAAATTGCTGTTGTCTGCGAAGTGGGTCCCGCGTATCAGTACTGGCCCGTAAGGTGACCCAAGGAGGGTGCGAGCAGGCAGGGGATGCTGCCAGCCACCGGGGCGACTACTGAAACGATGAGCGGGTAGCAGACACCCGTTTAGCAAACCTCCACTGACAACTCGGACATTCCCGGGACGCCGGCGGTTTCTCTTTGCTGGGGGTTGTTTAGCTCCTTGGAAAGGAGTGTGAAGAGTGGATCGAAAATGATTGGTGGTTAGGAAAAGAAATGGTGAAATCGTGAGGCGATCGGCGGATTCACAGACACCCCCGACGCCTGCAGTGGGACAGGAATCCAGTACGAATGTCAGGAGAGTACACTATGCGAAAGCTCCAGTTGCTGGTATTGATTCCAGCGATTGCGATTCTGGTTACCGGCTGTTCAAAAGCGCCGGTGACGGAATTATCATCGGCTGATCAGGCGGTGGAATCGGCGCGCAAAGCCCAGGCGGCGAAATACGCGGCAGCCGAGTGGCAAATGGCGCTCGACACGCTCGAGGTGGCAAGAGCAGAGAAAGCAAAGCAGGACGGCCGGTTCAGTTTGTTCCGGGCATACGGGAGTTCACGAGATTTGGCCATGAGGGCGTCGGTACTGGCCGCGCAGGCAGAAACAGCAGCCAAAGCGGCCCTCGAT
>DATKYL010000047.1:0-9274 GCA_035528515.1 Acidobacteriota bacterium
TGCCTTCATTCCCGGAATGCCCCATGAGAACCCGATGCGTGTTGTTGCCGACCAGTTGCGGAGGCAAGCAAGCCGAGATACAACCGTCATTATTCAAGGCCCGCCAGGGTCGGGTAGGCAGACAGCGGCACTCGTGCTGCGCGATGCGGAGGAGCCAACTCCGCGCCGCTGGCGCGCCGTCACATGCACGGCACCTGATGCACAACAGCATCTGAGGGTTCCTGACGGCGCCGGGGTTCTTCTTCTGCGTGAGATAGACAGAGCCGACGTCCAATTCCAGCGTGCCCTGCTCGCAATGCTTGATAATCCTGATGTCCGCCGCAAATGCCGACTGGTTTGCACGACATCGCGTGATCTGAGCGAATCGGTTCAGGAGGGTGCATTCGACGAGGCACTCTACCGGAAGCTCTCGCTTGGGGCCAAGATCGTCATACCAACGTTGATCGACCGGCGTTGGGATATTCCGCCTTTGATTGTATCGTTCCTCAACGAGAAGCAACGAGAGTCGATCCGGTACGTTTCGTACGCGGCGCTCTTGTTCTTCGTGCAGTTCAACTGGTCCGGCGAGATCGAGCAACTTCTGTCCGTGCTGGATGGAGTCTCTGCTGTTGTCAGCGAGAAGGGCGGCACAACGATTACGCTCAGAGAGATCATCGATCATTTCCGGCGCGTCTGCGTCTCGCCATCCGAACCGCTCGCCCAACCGGATTCGGAGGATGATGGCTTCCTCCCGGGGAGCGCACAGGAAGCAGCAGATCATCGGCGCTGGCTGTTGCAGAAGTTCGGGAGTCCAGAGATCGCCCAATTCTTCGAGGATCAGTACAGGGATGAAGTGTTCACCGATCCTCAGTCCGATCAGGAGTTCGAGGGCGGCGGCTGGCGCGACTTTGACCGAGATCGCTGGACCGGGTGCATGGAACTGACGGGCAACTCTCACGTCGCCTGGGAGTTCAACTTGTTTATGCAGCAGCAAGCACGGGTTCCGCTCGAGGCCGACCCCAAACCGGCACCGGAGACGCCCCCCGCAGGGAATGAGCCCGAAGACGCCGAGCAACAGATTCGACGACGAGAGCGGGAGGCGATGGACGAGCTGAGACGGAAGGTCAAACCCGTCGCACTGGATGACAGTTACGGGGCGGCTCCGTGTCCATCGTTGTCCATAGTGGGCGATACAATACTCGTGAAGCTGGACTTCAATCCGCTGTTTGCATCTCC
The DNA here is from genome assembly GCA_035528515.1 of Acidobacteriota bacterium. GTDB lineage: Bacteria > Zixibacteria > MSB-5A5 > WJJR01 > WJJR01 > DATKYL01. The sequence goes on from DATKYL010000047.1 coordinate 1,216, forward strand.
GATCTGGCTTGAGGATGAGAACTGGCGTCTGCGTGACTCCTGGAATGTGCCGCTCGACTGGGCGGATTCGCAGATCACATTGAGTGTGAAAGGGATGGCCGAGGAGTTGAAGGATTTCCTCCTCATCCCCGGAGCCAGGGAGACGCTTGCGACTCAGGATATCGAAGCGCATGCTCCCGAGGCTGCGACAGAGGTCGATACCGCCGTGCAACAGCCGCAGAACCTCTTCATCTTTGAAGGCGCGGCATGGAAGTTGGCCTTTGGTGGAGATGCCATTCAGGTGAAAGACATGAAAGGGCTTCATTATATCGCAGCGCTCTTGCGTTCGCCCAACCAGTGGTTTCCAGCGGCGACACTGCGCGGCACGGTTGACAGTCCCGATTGGATCAAGGAAGGCCGCGTGGATGACAGTGTCCCCGGCGATAGCGATGAAGAACCCTCCGGCCACAAACCGTCCCAGAAGAGCCAGCACTCTGACACGCTGATCGATGAGCGAACCCGTCTGGAATGCGCCAAGAAGCTCCGCGAGTTGAAGGCAGACTGTGACGCTGCCGTGGCTCGCGATGACCTTGACGCGGCCGCAGAGATCGATGCGCGGATCGAGAAGATCGAACAGTACCTCGGTACGGCCACAGGCCTTGCCGGTCGGACGCGGGAATTCTCCGACGCCAACTCGAAGACCGCCCAGGCAATTGCCCGTGCGATTCGCTACGCGATCGACAAGATCAAAACCGAAAATCCGCAGCTTGCCATCCACCTGACATCCTCCATTGAGCTCGGCCTCAAACTCCGGTATGCGCCGGAGATCCCCGTCGACTGGCTGATCTCCTAATCCAAGGGCACGACAACTGATGTCGTCTTGACGACACGCGATGTCGCCATCGCGACACGGCTTGTCGTGCCCTGTTGGTAGAGAGAGGACGGCAGCCGCGAGAATGGCTGTCCCCTTAAGCCGGCCAAACTGCCCTTTAGGTGGATGGAGCGGGGGCGATGCGGCAATGACCGCCCGGCTGACAAACCGCCGACACTTTGGCGCGGCTCCCGGTAGGTGAGCAGTAGGAGGGCGTTTGAATGGGGAGATGCAGATGACGGTGACCGATAACGGCGACTTGCTCGCACGGATTCTCGAACGAATCAAAGTCGTGCGCGGCCCGAACCGGCGGGGTGACTACATCGCCTGGTGCCCATTCCACCCGGATGGCCAGGGCAAGCCGCCGCATCAACCCAATCTGCATGTCGGGGAACGCGGTTTCATCTGCCACGCCTGTGGCGAGAAAGGGGGGCTTACGACATTGGCACGCAAACTCAATCTCGAGGAGAGGAGGCCTGCATGTGACAGCAATAATCCAAATGGAACCTACGATTATAGGGATGAACAAGGCACACTGCTGTTCCAGGTCGTGCGGCGGCAACCGAAGGGCTTCTTCCAACGGCGGCCGGATGGTCAGGGTGGCTGGCACAATGCCCTGGGCGACACCCGCCGGGTTCTCTACCGCCTGCCGGAGCTTCTGAAAGATCCCGGCGCAACCGTCTGGATCGTCGAGGGCGAAAAGGACGCCGAGCGTCTGGCAGGCCTGGGTCTGGTCGCAACCACCAATCCGGGTGGTGCCGGCAAGTGGCGGGACGAGTACGCTGAATCGCTGCGCGATCGGGACGTCGTGGTCATTCCCGACTGCGACGAACCGGGCCGCAGACACGCGCAGCAGATTGCCGCCGACATCCAGAGAACGGCACGCCGCGTTCGATTATTCGAACTACCGGACCTCCCGCACAAAGGCGACGTCAGCGACTGGCTGAACCGGGGACACAACCGGCGGGAGCTCGAAGACCTCGCTGCGTCCTGTGCCGACTACGAGCCTCCTGGACACACACCGGAGAGCAGTCCGCCGCTGGCGTCGGTTGAGGAGGGCGGCAAGACCCAGACAGACCGACTGGTGCAGGCGGGACTCGATGCGGGCCTGCGCATGCTCCGCGACGAGAAAGATGATGTGCACGTTCGCATCTGGGTCGACGATCACTGGGAGACCCGGAGTGTGACGGCGCGGCCCGTCCGGTCCTGGCTCACGCGCCAGTACGAACGCCGTCATCGGACGATCCCCAACCTGACCGCGGTCAACAACGCGATCCACGCCCTCGAGGCACGCGCCCGGTTTGACGGTGAGCGCGTAGCCTTGCAGAACCGCATCGCTTCAGATGAGGGCACGATCTACTACGATCTCGCAGATGCCAAGTGGCGGGCCGTACGGATCACCGGCGGCGGCTGGGAAGTGGTCAACGATCCCCCGCCCCTGTTCCGGCGCTATGCCCACCAACAGGCGCAGGTGCTGCCGGTCGCCGGCGGTACAGCCGAGACGCTGTTTGACTTCATCAACATCGCCGATCCGGAGATCCGGCTGCTCTTCTTGGTCTATGTCATCTCCTGCCTGGTGCCGAGCATCCCCCACCCAGTCTGCATCCTCTACGGACCGCAGGGATCGAGCAAGACCACGACCTGTCGGATCATCCGCCAACTGATCGATCCGTCGGTAGCCGCCGTCTCCGCGATGCCGGAGCGATCAGAACAACTCATCCAGTCGCTGGCTCACAACTGGCTCGCGGTCTATGACAACGTCAGCGGGTTGTCCCGCTGGGCCAGCGACACGTTCTGCCGAGCGGCAACCGGGGATGGCTTCGCCAAACGTGCCCTGTACACTGACGACGAGGACTTCATCTGGACGTTCAAGCGCTGCGCTGTCATCAACGGCATCAACATCGCCGCCGTGCAACCCGACCTCATGGACCGATCCATCCTCATCGGACTGGATCGCATCTCCGCCGGGACCCGGCGCTCCGAATCAGAGCTGTGGGCAGCCTTCGATTTGGCACGGCCGAAGCTCCTCGGCGCCCTGTTCACGGCGCTCTCCACCGCCATACGGGAGAAGCCCAATCTCATCGCCTGCGAGTTGCCACGCATGGCGGACTTCGCCCATTGGGGCATGGCCATCGCCGCGGGGCTGGGAGAGTTGTCCAGTACCTTCCTGTCCGCCTACGACGCGAACATCCAGCGACAGAACAACGAAGTCATCAACGCTCATCCCCTGGCCACCGTCGTTGTCGAGTTCGTGGATCGGGAGGGCGAATGGAACGGCACGGCGACGGAGCTTCTGACCGCCATCGACCAAGTGGCCGAGCGACAGCATGTGAACACCAGCGACCGGCAGTGGCCGAAGCAGCCGAATCAACTCACCCGCCGGCTGAATGAACTCTCGGCAACGCTCCACGACGCCGGGATTGAGGTGCGGGTCGACCGCGACCGGCACGGCAGTCGGGTCACTCTGACCGCGAAAGGAGGCAAAGTGTGACGATGAATTTGGCATCGTCACGGGTATCGTCACGCGTAACTCGTTGGGGGACAACGGGCCGTGACGATGGTGACGATACTTTGTTACTTAGATTCTAAAGTATTAAAAGGGGGGGAGAGAAGAAAAAGCCCTGCAAATCATCGTCACCATCGTCACGCTTTCGGCAAGCGATTACGCCGCAACCAGTTAAGTGATGACGATGAATGCGATACCATCGTCACACCATCGTCACGCATCGTCACACATCGTCACAGAACAGAGCCCCACGCCAGTTTTGGGGCAGAAAGGCACGAAAATGCTGAAAGTCGAACAGATACTGATTAGCGATCTCAAACCCAACCCGGACAATCCCCGGATCAACGATCCCGCGGTCGACGCCGTGGCCCGTTCGATCCAGCAGTTCGGGTTTAACAACCCGATCATCACCGACGGTGATCTCAACATTGCGGCGGGGCATACCCGGCTGAAGGCGGCCATCAAGCTTGGCCTGACCGAGGTCCCGGTGATCCGGGTGCCGGGTCTGGTTGGCTCCAGGTTCACCGGCTTCGCCATTGCCGACAACAAGACGGCTGAGATCGCCGAGTGGGATACGGAGCTGCTGAACAAGCTGGTCGCCGAACTGAACCTTGAGGTCGACTTCGACCTGTCCGCTTTGGGCTACACCGATAAAGAGCTCACGGACATCTTAGACGCCGGACTGGAGGACGACGACGACAAGGCAGACGAGGCACCGCCCTGTCCCGAGGTGCCGGTCTCGCGGCCCGGGGACCTGTACCTCTTGGGTGACCACCGTCTGTTGTGCGGCGACGCCACAAGCGCCGAGGACATCCAACGGCTGATGGATGGGCACAAGGTCCATTCGCTCCTGACGGACCCGCCATACGGCGTTCAGTACCACTCCCGTGGCAAGCAGCGCGAGACCTGGGGTGCGATCGCCAATGACGATCTTGCTCCCGATGCCTTGGAGGTATTCCTGCGCAAGGCGTTCACCAATGCGGCGGCTGTCTGTCGTCCAGGGGCGACCGCGTACGTCTTTCACGCCCTGGGACTGGCCGGAGTGCGCATCGCCTTCGAGCGGGCCTTCCTCGCCGCCGGCTTCCAACTCTCAGCAACCATCACCTGGGTGAAGCAGAGCGCTTCAATGGGCTGGGGCGATTACCGGCATGCCTCCGAGCCGATGCTGTACGGCTGGGTGGGGCAGGGGCATCGCAAGATCACCGACAGAACCCAGACGACCGTCTGGCAGATCGATCGGGAGTCGTCTTTGAAGCATCCCACCCAGAAGCCGGTAGCCCTGATCTCCCGGGCGCTACGCAACTCCACCATCCGCGGGGAGTCGGTTCTTGACCCCTTTGTAGGCTCCGGAACAACGATCATCGCCTGTGAACAACTCGGCCGACGCTGCTTTGCCATGGAGATCGAGCCGAAGTACTGTGACGTGGTGGTCGAACGCTGGGAGACGTACACCGGGAAGAAGGCGGAACTGGTCCGAGTCGAAGATCCCGCTTGCGGGAAGGACCCCCAGCTCCGAGAGGCGGTGACAGAAGCCAATGGCCAGGACTAAGCGTCTCCAGACCGAGCAGGACCACCACCGTAAGGCCTTCGAGCACTACGCCCATCAGGTGGGCCGGCGCTCCTACCAGAAGACCGCCGCCGCGATGGGTGTTTCTCCCAGTGCGGTGAAGTTGTGGGCCAACTCATTCGACTGGCGGGGACGGCTGCATGAGACGGAAGCCCAGGCTGCCCGCCAGGTTGCCGAAAAGGCCCTTCAGACCCCGGTGGCTGAGACCCTACGCCAGCGCAAGATCGTACAGATGGCATTAGTCCGGCTGGCGAAGGCGATTGCCGACGGGCGGGTCAAGATGCAGATGGGCGACTTGGACCGCCTCATCCGCCTGCTCTCCCACCTGGACGAAACACGCCCCAAGGCACCGGGCGAGTACACCGCCGCCGAGATCATAGAGATCATCCGCGCCATCGACCAGGCAACCTGGGACGAGTTCGAGAGGCTGACCGACCCCATCATCGGCGCCGACGATCCCCCGATGACCGGACCAATGGGTGAGGAAGAACACGGGACTGCTCTCTCTCCGGGATGCGAAGGGCGCGAGGACCACTCCGATTCTCCCGGCCCCGACTCCGAGGAGGCGGAGCAGGAGCCTCAACCGCCGGGCTGACGCCCCGGCTGACGCACCGACGAAAGGGACAGTATTTCTGTCCCTTTCTGTACCGAAAACTGTCCCTTTTCTGTCCCTTGGGACAGTCGGCCGGCGGTCACGCCGGACTCGTCTATCTTGCCACAAGCCAAAGGCTTACGGGGAATCGGCCCTGGCCCGGAGGGCCGGAAACTGTCCCTTTCTGTCCCTTTTGGTGAGTTTCCGGATTTTGGTACAGAAAAGGACAGATTCGACAGCTCGCAAACCGCCCCGGGAGCGGGGTAAAACGGCTAACTTGTTGACAAATGGTCAGTTACGGCCAAGGGCGGCCTAACCCGTTGTGCCACATCGCATAACAGGTATTATGCGAACGGCCTCGTTACCGCACATAGTTACGATACTATGCACTACGGGGCGCAGGGGTCGCAGAACTCGGTTGCCGGATCGCCGCTGCGGAAAGCGACGTTTACCAGGTGCACAACGTCGAGCACATCGGTCAATCCATTGCAGTCTACATCCGTGGTCACGTCAGGACAACTCGAATTGGGGTCAGGGATGTCTGCGCCGTCACGGAAGGCGACATTGACCCCATGCACGACATCCAGAACATCCGTCAAGCCGTCACACTGAGGGTCGGCGTGGCAGTCGCACAGGCAATCGGGTTCCGCGAGGATGAAGTTCGACAGGCTGGTGACCTCACCCCAGATCCAGTGGGAGCCGATATCCAGAGAATAGGTACAGTCCTCCCAGAGCACGTCGCTGCTCTTCGCCGTTGTCTCGTGGAATATCCTCAGATTGCTCTCATCCCCTGAGATGTCCGTCGGATCATAGAGGAAGCGAATCCGGATCGAACCGGCGTATGTGGCATCGGTGTGGATATCGTAGTAGCACGTTCCGGTCGGAGGCACAAGGAGGTACCCGGCGGGCGGTTCGGGGCCACTCGCGCTCGGTATCATTTCAGTGACACCGACTTCGGTCACTTCGAGAAACAGGATGCGGATTGAATCGGTGGGATCGAGTTGAACCCAGTATCCCGTTGGCGTGAATCCCTCCTCGCAGATATCGCCAATCCCGCTATAGTTGAGATCAGTCTGGTCGGGATTGTAGGTGTCCGGGCAGTTGTCGCAGGCGTCGCCGAGGTCGTCGCCGTCGGTGTCATCCTGATTCGAGTTGGATGCAGTCGGGCAATTGTCGGCCAGGTTGAGAATGCCGTCTTCATCACAGTCCGGTTGCACACAAGCTCTGACCACGAAGGCGTCCTGCCCGGTCTCCCCCCGCACACGGTCGTGGGCGCCATACGTCGTAGGGAGGTCGAAAGATTCCGTGTATCCAGCCAGGTAAACCGTGCCCGAACCGTCGAGCGCCATCATGAAGGTTCCGTCGGTGCCACTTCCGCCGAAGTAGCTGGCGTATCCGGGCGTCGCCAGCGCGGAATCAAAGAGCTGGAGAAACCCGTCGGCCACACCGCCGCCGTACGACGTGTCACCGGATATGGCGGATACCTGGATTCCGCTGCCAAAGACGCCGCCCGTCGTGTACAGTGTTCCCTCCCCATCCACCGCGAGATCTGTACAGAATAGCCAGCCTGCGGCGCCGGAGACCAGGAATGTCGATGCGTCGATGTCGCTGAGATCGCTTCGCAGCTTCGTGAGCATGTACTCATTGACCCCATTGTGGTCTTCGTCGAAGGCTCCAGGTGTCGTCGGATACTCGGGCGACATCGTGTGCCCACCGATGAAGACGTTGCCCGCTGAATCGAGGGCAAGGATAAACGATCCGTCAAACAACGCGGCACCAACGAATGTTGACGCTTCGAGCGTGGTTAATTCGTTATCCAATATCGAGATACAGCAATCGGCATTGTAAAGGTCGTCCTGCACATGAGGGCCGTTGAACGACTCATCATAGACGCCCGGGGTGGATGGGAAATCATAGGAGTGGGTCGTACCGGAGATGACCACCGAACCACTCGGGTTGATGGCGATATCCGCGTACCTCTCTCTGTACATCCCGCCCAAGTAGGTGGAAGCTGATAACGAGGAAAGGTCGCTGCTCAGCTTGGAGACAAAGAAATCTGCCACGCCGCCGTTGAAGTTCTCCTCGTAGGCTCCGATGGTAGTGGGGAAGTCGCCTGATGTGGAGCCGCAGGCGAGGATGTTGCCGCTTCCGTCGATGACGAGGCCGGTAACCCCATCATCACCCGAACCTCCGAGATATGTGGATGCAACCAGAGTCGAAAGATCTGCATTGAATCGTGAGATGAAAACGTCGTTCGGACCGCTGTGGATGGGATCCCATGTGCTTGGTGTTATGGGGAAATCTGCCGATGACGTCGTACCAGTTATGTAGATTTCTCCGCTCTGCGCAATGGCCAGCCATGGAAAATCCTCCCCGGAATTCCCGCCGATGATCGTCGACGCAAGAAGTGTGGTCAGATCCTCGTCGAATCTCGAAAGGAAGATATCGCCGGATCCGCAATCAGTGCACGAGTAGGCGCCAACCGTAACAGGGAAATCCGACGATGATGTCATGCCGACCACATAGACTGTCCCATCCGGGCTC
>DATKYL010000048.1:0-4454 GCA_035528515.1 Acidobacteriota bacterium
CGCGGTGCTCCTGACCTACGCCACTGGGAGGAACATAGGATGAATACCGAGGCCGCGAGGGAACGCACCAATAGTATTCGGGCAGTCATGAACGTACCCTTCCTTTCCAGAGTATTTCACGGGAAGACTGGATTCTCTTACGGACGGACGGCTATCGCAAGAGCGCCTGGGTAGGTGGTCGAATCCGACGGTGGGTAAATCGTATCCGAGACCGTGAGCGAGACAAGATCGACCACATGAAGGGGACCTGCGTCCCACGGACCAGCGATCGGGCCGGTGACGATCCTGTTTCGGTCAGGCAGAAACCGGACTTGGCTGTCGCGTCCCGTCTCGCCGCGCGAGAAGCGCCTCAGATGCTGCAGAGTCTCAAGGTCGAATATGTCAACGGTGGCCTCGGAATCCCAAATCATCGGCCAACTGGGATCGGTCACGACCGCAAGGCGGCCACTGTCATCGATCGCCACCTCGCCAAAGGGGTAGATCATTCGGTACTGCAGCAGAGTTGCTCCTCTTTCGATGTCACCGATCACGAACCATGAGGTAAACAGCCACCGGTGCCTGACAATCAGCAGAACCCGCTTCCCGTCGGAGTGGAGCCGGGCGTAGTATACCCATGTCAGACCGCCGGATGGGAATCGTACCAGATAGCTGCCATGTGTGTCAGAAGTCTCGATATCCAATGCCGTGATGATGGATTCTTCACCGCCGTAGCCGTCGGGCCTGGTGGCGATCGCCGCGATCTGCGTTCCCGAAGCGGGTCCCCTGCCCAGGCTCAGTGAGTCCGGCAGTTGCCGCAGCAGACGCCCGGTTCCCGGATCGAGCACGTCGTGACCGTTCAGGAGAAGCCGTCCAGCCTTCAGGAGCTGGACGCTTGGGCCGTTCCCGGTCACAGACCATTCGATCTCCTTCGTCTTCGCGTTCATCCGGACCAGAGGTTCTTCTTGGTCCGGCCACGGTGTATCCATTTGCAGATACAGCGCATTTCCGTCGGGGGATGCCGCCATATCGAAGACCGTCGAAGGCACTGGGAATGAATCGAGAAGTCCAAAATCCGCAGCGTCATAGACGTACATCTGGCTCGGGTCCGGCCCCAGGGCATGCTGAGATACGCCGGTGTAGATGAGGTACTCAACAGGCTGGACCTCGATCCCGCGCTCCGACACACAGGAGAGCATGAACCCCAACACTGCCGCCGAAGCAAAGGCCGTCACGCTAAACTTGGCCGCCCAAGTCTTACACATACACACGTCCGTCCATTAGAGAATGTCCAGTTCCCTCCTGATTACTGATCAGTACCCAAGATATTCCAGGGGTATCACGATTTCCGCATGTTTTTCGACCCGCTGGAGGGTCCCGGGACCGATTTCGAGCTGGCATCTCGCTTCCTCCTTTCTGGCACACACCCTTTCCACGTGCCTGAACGCCTGTTTCTGCGTCCCGCCTCAGGGATCACTGACTACGCTGGTCGCGACGATTCGGAAGCCGATCCCGGTGCGTCCTCGTCGCGGCCCGAACGACCCGTCTGAGGCGGACAAGCCCGGACCGTCAGTCATCCATGAATGGGTTCTCGTCAGTGAACGAGAATCCTACCTCGGCTGCCAACAACACTGCAATTCAAAAACCAGTATATACGCGGGCATCCATAGACGCAAGCACTAACGGCATTGCTCAACCACTTTATCACGAGATGCACGTAACCATCGAGGGGGGGGGACTTACGGCTGCACGAATGCGAGGAGCAGGATGGGTGGCCATAGTCTTCGCTTACCGTCCCGCGGAAGCGGGACAGTGAGAAGGCTCGGATCGACGAAATCACTTGGACCGTGCTCGCGACCGGTGACGGCTCCGGCAGGCCGCCCCGACTGAGAATCGGGATCTGCGACAATCAGAGATTGCGGCCACGCGGGTCAAGGTTGATTAGGGGTACACGCTGCGTGTATTCATCAGCTGCAGACGAGAGACTACTGCGCCGTCAAACTGCCGTACAGCCGTCGGGCGTCGCGCATCCAGGGGACGTCCCAGTCGGTTTCGCCCCAGAAGAGCATGAGACGTTCGAGGGGCACGATCGCCTCCGCGGAACGACCCGACTTGACGTAGGCGTCGGCGAGCAGATAAAGCGAATGGAGGTAGGTGCCGGAAGGCCAGTTGGTCTCGGCTTCTTCCTGGTAGGCGGCGAAATTCGCAATCGCCAGTTCGTACTGATCGTTGTGCAACTGCGCTTCCGCAAGCTGTGCGCGACAGGCGGTGGTATCCTCCGCCAGCCGCTGACACTCTTGAAACGCGTTGATCGCATCCTGGTAGCGACCGGCGGAGAGCGCAGCATATCCTTCGATCTGGGTCCGACTGGTCGCCGCATCCGTCGTGTCGATGAGACGGCCTCTCCACACATCGTGCAGCGAGTCGACGATGCGGAGGGCACGGTCCCCCTGCCCCATGGTGGCATACACCCGGGCGATGCCGTAGACGCTGCCCATGCCGGTTGAGTCGAGGTCGCGGGCCTGGGTGTAGTACCAGAGCGCATCATCCAGACGATCGGTGTCGAAGTGCATCGAGGCAAGCCCGGTCAGCGCCGCCGCGCGCTGGTTGTCCAGTCCGGCGGAGTCGGCCACGCGTTCCGCTTCGGTCAGGTATTCGACCGCGCGTACGAAATGTCCCTGTGTGCGACACGCCGCCGAGTAGCTGCGCAGGCCTATGAGGCGCGAGAAAACGTTGTCGCTGGCCAGTAATTTCTCAAACCAGTAGAGCGCGGAATCGAGTTGACCCTGCACGACGAAAAACTGCCCGAGGGCCTGGTAGCCGAGACGATGGTCCGGGGCGACTGCGACCGCGCGCCGGTAGAAATAGAGCGCTGAGTCGTTCTGGTGCTCTTCCTGGAAAATGTTCCCCAACTGGGCATACGGCACGACATCGTTCGGCCGGACCGCCATGTACCGTTCGACGACCGGACGGGCCTCCGTGAAATTCCTGTCGGCCATGAGCCGGCCCGCGAGGATCAGCAGGGCGAACGGATAGTTGGGATCGAGTTCGAGGGCGCGGTTCAGGTAGTAATACGCCGTATCGCGTTCATGCGTATTCATCGCGAAATTCCCGAGCCACATGAACAGCTCTTTGTGCGTCGGGCACTCCAAGCTCGCTTTCTCAAGCGTGCGGCGAGCCGTTTCCAAGTCCAAGTTCCTGCCGTAATCCACCGCCATCGCCTGCAGGAGCATGCGATCACATCCCGTGGCGCGATCGATGAACTGCCGGGCGCGGGCGAAGTACTGCATTCCCAATTCCTCCCGGCCGTCCTCGAGACAGGCGATCCCTATTCGGAGATAAGCGAGCGCGAACGTCGTGTCCATCCCCAGGGCGCGGTCAAAATGCGCCCGGGCGTTCTCCCAGTTGAACGCGTGGTATTGCTCCATCCCGAGGAGGTACTCGCGGTAAGCGTCGGGATTGTCGGTGGTTGCCTCGGCGACCGGCACGTCGCCGGCGAGCACCTGTGACTCGCTCAGACCGATCCGCCGTTTGACGCGCACCGCGAGATCGTCGACCATAGTGAAGAGATCATCGCCGTCAACCCGCTCAGACCCGATCACCTCACCGGAGGCCACGTCGACGATCTGGGAGGTGATGATCTTGCGGTCGTGCATACTCGACAGGCTCCCGGTCAGCATACGCGTGGCGCCAGATCGGCGCGCGACACGCAGTGCCAGCGTCCGGTCGGCGCCCCGGGTGGTCTCGCTCCCTTCCTGCTTGAACAGGTCGAGGAGGCGCTGACTCGACACGACCGTTACGAAGTCGGATCCGGACAAATCGGTGGTGAGGAGTTCGGTGATAATATCGCCGAAACGTTCGGGGTCCTGCGAATCGCTGAGATTTTCAAACGGCATCACGGCCAGCATGTTGACGTCGGCCTGCACTTCGCCGCCGCTGCCACCCGGCTTCTGGAACAGCGGTATCAGGACCACCGCGAGTCCGAAAATAATCGCGATCGACCCCGCCGCCGCCCACGCCAGGCGCTTGCCGCGCGCATAGCGCATCACCGGCATCCGGCCGGAGGACAGACGCGCCACGTCGAGCGAGCGGCCGATCGCGCGTAACTCCGCCTCGACCTCGCGCCCGTCGGAGAACCGATCGCGCGGGTCCTTGGCGAGCGCCCGTTCGACCAACTGCGACAGTTCGAGCGGGATGTCGTGATTGATGTCCCGGGGCGCAGGAGGCGTCTCGTGTACGATCGCGTACAGCGCCGCGGCGGCATGCTCGGCGACAAAGGGACGTTTGCCGGTCAGCAGTTCGTAGAGGATCACACCCAGCGAGAAAACATCCGACCGGCAGTCCACCGGCTGACCCTGGACCTGCTCCGGCGACATGTAACCGACCGTGCCGACGGTCGTCCCCTGACTGGTGATCCCTGAGGACTCCTTGAGCTTTGCCAGACCAAAGTCGGTCAGGCGCAGCCGGTCGTCCTCCTC
>DATKYL010000049.1:0-5061 GCA_035528515.1 Acidobacteriota bacterium
CGGCAACCTGCTGCGTGTCGTGAAGGGCGAGCCCATCGGGACCACGGTCACCGATTCATAGATCGTGCTCGGGCCGCCAACCCGGTCTGATCAATCGACTTATGGCCCGCGTACCGTGGCGGCCCGGTCGCCCGCGATAAAGTCGGCGGCGGCGAGGGGGTTTTGACTTGCCGCTGGTGCCGTCACGCGCATAGATTCAGCCTGCAGCTTTTCTTGGGCTGGTATTGCTTTCTCATCGGGAGGTGAACGCATGTCGGCAGACAGCATCTTGGACGATGCGCGTGAGCGTATGGATAAGGCGGTTGCCGCCACAGGACGCGAGTTGGGCACGATCCGAACCGGCAAAGCCAGCGTGTCTCTCCTCGATTCGGTACGTGTCAGCTACTATGGAAGTATGGTGCCGCTGAACCAGACGGCGTCGGTCTCGGTTCCCGAGCCGCGGCTTCTGGTCGTACAGCCTTGGGAGAAGCAGATGGTTGCGGACGTCGCCAAGGCCATTCTGCAGGCCGAGTTGGGCCTGAACCCGGTGGTGGACGGCACCCTGATTCGCGTGCCGATTCCCGCGCTCAACGAGGAACGCCGCTTGGAGATGGTCAAGCTGGCCAAGAAGCACGCGGAGGAGGGACGCGTCGCGATCCGCAATATCCGACGGGATGCCAACGACAACCTGAAGAAAGCGGAAAAGAACAAGGAAATCTCCGAGGACGAGCACCACCGTCGCCAGGACGAGACCCAGAAGCTCACTGACGAGTTCATCGCCAAGATCGACAAGATTGTAGAAGCTAAGGAAGCGGAGGTAATGGAAGTCTGACCGTGACTTTCCCAGACGCCAATTCAAGTGCCCCGACGTCCGCGGAGCGTCCCGCTGTCGTCGATCTTCTGGCACAGCTTCATTCCGGGCCCTCTCTCCCGCGCCACGTGGCGATTATCATGGACGGGAACGGACGGTGGGCGGAGCGGCGTGGACTGCCCCGTACGGCCGGCCACCGGGCGGGAGTCGGTGCGGTTAAGCGCGTGGTCACCGCGGCGGCGGACGCTGAGGTGGAGTTTCTGACCCTCTATGCCTTCTCGGTCGAAAACTGGGGGCGTCCCAAACGGGAAATATCGGCGCTGATGCGTCTGCTCTATCAAACGACCAAGCGTGAACTGCGCGAAATGGCGGAGAACAACGTCCGCCTGATAACAACCGGTGACATCGATGCCCTGCCTGCGAGCCAGCGGGAGGCGGTGCGTGAGGCGACCGCGCGGACCGAGGAAAACACCGGACTGGTCCTGAATCTCGCGCTCAACTACGGCGGTCGCTCAGAAATCATCGGAGCGGTGCGACGGATCGCCCGGGACGTTGCCGCCGGAACCCTCGACCCCGAAGCGATCGATGAGGCGGTTTTTGCCGGGAACTTGCAGACCAACGGCTTGCCCGATCCCGATTTACTGATTCGCACCTCCGGCGAACGGCGTCTCTCGAACTTCCTCCTCTGGCAAACGTCGTATACCGAGTTGTACGTGACCGATACGCTCTGGCCCGATTTCACCGCCGGCGACCTGTACGTTGCTCTCGCGGACTACCAGGCTCGCGAGCGCCGCTTCGGCCGAGTTTCCAACTCGCGTGGGGGAGACCGCGTTTCTCGGTAAATCAACGCTGATTCCGAACCGTGATTTGGTGCACCGGTCTGTCCTGATGCCCGGCACCGTTCTCTCTCCAGCCGATCTGATGTCCCGATACCTGGTGGGACGACAACCCGCTCACATACCGGGGATTTCGTGAAAACGTTTCTGATACGGCTCGCCGTTGCAGTGGTCGCGATTCCGGCGCTGCTTTGGATACTGCACCGGGGAGATATCTGGCTCGACGTCGTGATGGCGCTCTTCATCCTGCTGGGCGCCGTTGAGATTCAGCAGATGACGACCCGCATCGGCGTCAACTTCTCACCGCTGATTCTGAGCCTGCTGGCCGTCCTTGCCGCGATCATCGTGTGGCCCCGCGGCGGCGACATCTGGGTCGTCTGGCTGGTACTGACGATCGTGGCACCCGCCAGCACGGCGATCTGGCGGCGGTCGCCGAAGGACGCCGCTGCAGCCTGGGCCGTCCAAGCCGGTGGGATCGTGTGGCTCGGTGTCGGATTCGGTGCCCTTGGTGCTCTGCGGTTGATAGGGCCCACGGAGGGGTTTCGCTGGCTGCTGTTTCTGTTCGCCAATCTCTGGCTGGGTGACACGGCGGCCTATCTGTTCGGTGTGTGGCTTGGACGCCGACCGCTGGCGCCCGCCATATCTCCCAAGAAAACCGTCGCCGGTGCCGTGGCTCAGCTTCTGATCTCAGCCGCGATCGGACTGGTTTTCGCCTGGGCCGGGTGGCTCGATGCTCCGCCGGTACTCGTTATGGTGGCAGCGGTTGTGGTCGGTGCGGTCGCCCAGATCGGTGATCTCTTCGAATCGATCTTGAAGCGTGCCGCCGGTGTGAAGGACTCTTCGGCGATTATCCCGGGGCATGGGGGCGTGCTGGATCGATTTGACTCGACTCTGTTTGCCGCCCCCACGCTCTGGGCACTGATTCATCTCTGGCCGCGATGACCTCGCCCGCCCGCGACGCCGACAGTCTCCCGTCGGAGACATCACCGGATTCCGCTCCGGTCCACGTCGGCGGTCGCGCCACCCCGCTCGACTTTCTCTTCTTCGCCCGACCGGTCCTGCTCCCACCAGTCTGGACGATTGCCCTTCTCGGGACGATTATCCCGGGGCGGTGGAGGATCGACGGCTGGTGGTGGCTGGTCTTCTTCGTGCAGCTTTCGTGCCTGTTCGGGGCGGTCTACACGCTCAACCAGATCCGCGACATTGAGAGCGACCGTCTCAATCGGAAACTCTTCTTTCTCCCTGAGGGTCTGATCAGTCTTCGCGCCGCCTGGCGCTACACGATCGCGCTCAATCTGGCCGCACTCGTCCTCGCCCTCTGGTTCGGATTGGCGAGTGCGATTCTGACCGCGGCCGTCATCGCCCTGGGCATCGCCTACTCCCTCGGGCGCTCACCTTGGAAAAACCGTCCGCTCTTGGGTCTTTTGGCCAACGTGCTGGGACACGGCACGCTTGTCTTTCTGCTCGGACGTGTCTTCGTGGGACAATCGGTTTCGGGGAGCGTGTGGCCGTCCCTGCCGTATTTCCTCGCGGTCGGAGCGGTCTATCTGGCGACCACTGTCCCCGATGCCATTGGCGATCGCCTCAGTAACAAGAGAACAGTGGCCGTCTGCGTCGGCGGGCGACTGACAATGGCAATCGCCGCGCTGTTCGTTTCAGGGAGTGTCGCTCTGGCTGTTGCCGTTGCCGATCGCCACCTGCTGGTGGCTGCGATCATCGTCTGGCCGTTTTTCGGTCTGGGTGTCTGGCGACCGCGCCTTTGGGCCGCCCGCGCCGCTCAGGCGGCAGTCCTGGCCCTATCCCTCGCCGCGGCATGGGCTTACCCGGCCTATGCCGTCTTACTCTTCGCCGGTTTCATGGGGACGCGACTGTTTTTCCGCTGGCGCTTCGGCATGAACTACCCCAGTTTCGGCACAGGGAAGTGAAAGGGGGCAGGGAAATGTCACACGCACCAATGCTGCGCCGGTCGGGGACGGTCAGGTGCCGCCGATCATCGGTCGTCGGTTTGACAGTCCTGATTCTGGCGGTCGCATTTGTCTTCGGCGCTTGCTCGCCATATCCGGTTTACACCCACAGAGGGGAAGACCCGCGCCTGGCATCCGCCGATGATGATGCCGACGGCGACACGTACGCGCGGGAAACGCAATCGGGCATCGAGGATGATGCCGGTGCCGCCGATTCTGATCTACCGCCATCCACCGTCGATCCGCGGGTCTTCACGCGCGTTGTCGAGATGTATGTGGGCATTCCGTATCAGGAGGGTGGACGCGACGCCGGCGGCATCGACTGCTCCAACCTTGCCTGTGCGCTCTACGAGGATTATTCCGGGAAGCGGCTGCCCGCCTCGACGCGGTCGCTCTACCGGCTGCCGCAGGCTGTCCCGGAGAGCGATCTCCAGGTCGGCGATCTCGTGTTTTTCAGTTTCGGCGGGGGACGGCCTACCCACGTCGGCGTTTACATGGGCGAGGGGCGCTTCGTGCACGCGTCGGAAAGCCAGGGCGTGATCTACTCATCGCTCGATACGCCGTACTACCGGGATGCCTTCCGGGGTGCCCGACGCATCATGTAAGATCGCCGATCCTTGTCACGATTGGGGCCCCGTGGGGGAACGAGAGTGCGTGGTGCATGCTGCCGCCCGGCGTTGCGGCCGCGATAATCCGCTCCTGCAGATCGCGCCCTCGTTTCGTATTAGTGCGAGGAGACCTGCCGGTCCGTCGGTACGATGACCTTAGAAGAGAAACTCGCCGTCCTCCCCACGAAAGCGGGCGTCTATCTATTCAAGGACGCCGACGGCGCGATCATCTACATCGGCAAGGCCAAATCGCTGCGCAGCCGGGTCCGCTCGTACTTCCGCGCCGACGGCAGCGAACACCCGCGTACCAGCGCGTTGACCGAGAAGATCGCCGACGTTGAAATCCTCTCCACCGATTCGGAAATCGAAGCGCTGATCCTCGAAGCGAATCTGATCAAAGAGCACAAGCCGCGCTACAACGTCGCCCTCAAGGACGACAAACGCTACCCGTACATCAAAGTGACCACGAACGAGCCGTTTCCACGCATGCTGGTGGTGCGCCGGATGCGCAAGGACAAGGCGCGTTACTTCGGGCCGTACACCGACGTGAAGGGGATGCGGGAAACAATCAAGACACTGGGCCGCGTCTTCCAGATTCGCGCCTGCAACTTGATCATCCCGTCACCGACCAACCGGACCTATCGCGTCTGCCTCGACTACCATATCAAACGCTGCCCCGGACCGTGCGAGGACAAGATCGGCGGGGCCGATTACAGGCGGCTCATCGCCGCGGCCTGCCTCTTTCTGGAAGGGAAGAAAGGTCGCCTGATCGAGGAACTCACCGAGCGGATGGAGAGCGCGGCGGCCGCCATGCACTTCGAGGATGCTGCCTCCTGGCGCGACAAACTGCGTGCCATCGAATC
>DATKYL010000050.1:0-4465 GCA_035528515.1 Acidobacteriota bacterium
ACGATCCCGACTCATCGGCGCGGGATGTGGCGGCGGTCGTGGCGGAAGACCCCGCCATGACGGCGCGGGTTCTGCGGATGGTGAATTCCGCGTTCTACGGGCTTCCGGAGACGGTCACCTCGGTCCGGCAGGCGATCTTCATTCTCGGCATCAGCGCTGTCCAGTCCCTGCTGCAGTGCGCCGGCGTTGTTGAAATGTTCTCCGGCGCGGATGCCCACCGTGACTTTCAGGAGAAATTCTGGCGGCATTCCATGGCGGCCGCATCGGCCGCCCGCGTGCTCTGCACCGGGACTCGAGGAGACAGCCGCTCCGCCGCCGGTATCATAACCTGTCCGGAAGAGGCCTTCACCGCCGGGTTGCTCCACGATATCGGTAAGATGGTGCTTTTTTGCTATCTGCCGGGTGAACAGGCTCAGGTCGCGGGCCACCCCATGTTCGGGAAGACGCCCGATTCCACCGTCGAGCGCGAGGTCCTGGGTATCGACCATGCGCGGATCGGCGCTGAGCTGGCCCGACGTTGGCAACTGCCCCCAGCCTTGGTGGGGGCCGTCGCCCACCACCATGATCTCGACGTCGAGGACCCTGGGACGGTTCTTCTCTCCCGGATCGCGCACGCGGCCGATTACCTGGCCCATGTGGTCGGCATCGAACCGCAGGCGGAAACGGTTCTGCCCCCGATCGCCTGGCGCCAGATGGCGGTATTCGGATTCGAGGAAAGCAACCTCCCCGAGTTTGCCGACCTGGTCCGCAAAGAGTACGGACGGGCGCAGATTTTCATGACGATGATTCGGGGGTAGATGGACCTCCGGTCGTGTCCGGTATCGCCCCTGATGCACCGTGCGCAAAACCCTTGCCTCAGAGTCCCGGGCTCGATATCATAATATCCATGAGTGCGGGGCGATTAGCTCAGTTGGTTAGAGTGCTTGCTTGACATGCAAGAGGTCACTGGTTCAATTCCAGTATCGCCCACCATGGCGTTCACGACTTCCCGGATCTTCCCCGTCATGTAAGAACCGGCAAGGAGGCGGTCCGCACCACTGACCGTGCTGACGTTTAGTGTTATGGCCGACACGACTGCTAAAGAAATGATCGAACTGACTCTGCCGGACGGCTCGAAAAAACAGTACGCGCCGGGAGTGTCCGGTGCCGACGTGGCGGAATCCATCGGGCGCCGCCTGGCGAAGGACGCCCTGGCCATCCGCGTCGACGGCCTGGTCCGCGACCTGTCGGCGCCGATCAACGACGATGCCACCATCGCGATCCTGACCTTCGCCGACCCGGACGGCCGGCAGATCTTCTGGCACTCGACCGCCCATATTATGGCGCAGGCCGTCACCGAAGTGGTGCCGGGAACCAAGCTTGCGATCGGGCCGCCGGTCGAGGAGGGCTTCTACTACGATTTCGATCCACCGCGCCCCTTCCGCCCCGAGGATCTCGAGCTGTTCGAAAAGCGCATGCAGGAAATCGTCGCGGAGGATGCGCCCTTCAAGAGGCGGGCCTGCAACCGTGACGAGGCGCGGCGCCTGTTCGGCGACCGGGGAGACAACTACAAGCTCGACATCCTTGATCGGATCGACGATACCGATGAAGAGGTCAGTCTCTATGCAAGTTCGCGCTTCGAGGACCTCTGCCGCGGGCCGCATGTGCCCTCCACGGGCGGGCTGAAGAGCTTCAAGTTGCTGTCGATCGCCGGCGCCTACTGGCGCGACACCGAGGGCAACCCGCAGCTGCAACGCATCTACGGGATCTCTTTCCCGACTCAGAAGGAACTCGATGCATTCCTCGAACGCCGCGCCGAGGCGGAGAAACGCGACCATCGGAAACTCGGCCGGCAGTTGGATCTGTTCTCCATCCGGGAGGAATCGGGGGCGGGACTCGTCCTCTGGCACCCGAAGGGAGCCTTCATCCGCCGCAAGATCGAGGAATACTGGTATCGCCGTCACCAGGAGTCGGGGTACGAACTGGTCTATTCGCCACACATCGGTCGGCTGGGGTTGTGGGAGACATCGGGGCACACCGACTTCTATGCGGAGAACATGTTCCCGCCCTTTGAGATCGAGAACAACCCCCATCAGTTGAAGCCGATGAACTGCCCGTTTCACATACTCATCTATCAGTCCGATCTCCGGTCGTACCGTGATCTGCCGTTACGCTGGGCCGAGCTGGGCACGGTCTATCGTTATGAACGCAGCGGGGTCCTCCACGGCCTCTTTCGGGTGCGCGGACTGACGCAGGACGATGCGCACCTGTTCTGTCGGCGCGACCAGGTGGAGGAGGAAATCGGCCGCACGGTGGAGTTCTGCCTCGGAATGTACGCGGCCTTCGGTTTCCCCGACGTGGAGATTTTCCTGTCGACCCGTCCGGAGAAGGCGATCGGTGAACCGGCCGTTTGGGAGATGGCGGAGCACGCGCTCCGGCGGGCGCTCGACGCCCGCGGGCATGTCTACGGCCTCGATGAAGGCGGGGGGGCGTTCTACGGCCCCAAGATCGACTTTCACGTCCGCGACGCCGTCGGCCGCCTGTGGCAATGCGGCACAATTCAGTTCGATTTCAACCTTCCGGAACGGTTCGACCTTTCGTATATTGGCGCCGATGGCGAGAAGCACCGACCGGTCATGATCCACCGTGCCCTGCTGGGGGCGCTGGAACGGTTTTTCGGCGTCCTGATCGAGCACTACGGGGGGGCGGTCCCTGTGTGGCTGGCGCCGACTCAGGCGCGGGTCATGTCGATCACCGACCGCTCCGCCGGCTACGCCGGGAACGTGGCCGCCGAACTCGCCGCCGCCGGACTCCGCGTGGAGACCGACGACCGATCGGAAAAGATCGGGCTCAAGATCCGTGAAGCGGAAACACAGAAGATTCCCTATATGTTGATTGTCGGAGAGCGGGAGCAGGAGGCAGGCACCGTGTCGCTACGTGCGCGCGGCCGCCGGGACCTTGGCTCGCTGGCAACGGCTGATGTCATCGCCCGCATCCGCAAGGAAGATCGGCCGGCCTCTCCCGCTTCAGAGAAGTCAGAGGAATCCGGAGCACCGTAACCGGAGGAGGTAAGTTCTATCGCCAGACCACAGTATCAACCGCAAGTCCGCACAAACCGCCGGATCCGCGTCCCGCAAATCCGCGTGATCGGAGCAGACGGTGACCAGTTGGGGGTCATGGCCACGCGCGATGCGTTGCGCTTAGCGGAGGATCAAGGACTCGATTTAGTTGAGATCTCACCGGACGCCCGTCCACCTGTCTGCCGCATTCTCGATTACGGTAAGTTCCGTTACTCCGAGTCGAAGAATGCCCGCAAGGCCAAGAAACGGCAGCAGGGGACGCAACTGAAAGAAATGCGCTACCGGCCCAAGATCGACGAGCACGACATCCGCTTCAAGACCGAACGGCTGCGGAGTTTTCTCGAAGAAGGACACAAGGTGAGGGCATATGTCGAATTTCGGGGTCGGGAGATGACCCACACCGAATTCGGCTACCGCATTCTCGAGCGGATCAAGGAGCAGTTGGCGGACGTCGGCCAGCCCGAAACGAGCGTCCGTATGGAAGGGCGACACATGTCGCTCATTATTAACCCCAAACGGGGATCCGGGAAGCCGAAACCGGAAGAAAAGAAGCCTGAACGGGCTGCGGCGCAGCCTCCCGACGGGGAGCCGAAACAGACGCCGCCGGAGGACACCGACGACAATACCGAGGTGGCCTCGACCAGGGCGGGCGACTCCTCTCCTGCGGACAGGGCCTCTTCATAGGCCGCACGGGGTGTCAGGACCCTCGATTTCGGGTTGACAGACTCGGGGGATATGGTAAATTGGTTGTTTCCCGCGAAGCGGGAATACATGGAGAGTGTGTCGGATGCCGAAGATGAAGACCAACCGGGCGGCCGCCAAGCGGTTCAAACGGACCAAATCGGGCCTGTTCAAGAGATCCAAGGCCTATCGTGGCCACCTGTCGACCTGCAAGTCGACCAAGCGGCAGCGCCACCTGCGCAAGAACACTTATGCCTCCAAGTCCGATGCCAAGCGGGTCCAGCGGCTTCTGCCCAACGGCTGATCCGTACCCTGTCGAGAGGAAGAGAGAACTGTGTCCAGAGCAACCAACAATGTCGCGGCGCACCGGCGGCGCAAAAAATACCTGACGGCCGCCAAGGGGAATTTCGGTGGACGCCGCAAACTGTATCGTACCGCCCGCGAAACCGTCGAGAAGAGTTGGCGCTACGCCTACCGCGACCGCCGCGCCCGCAAACGCACCATGCGGCGCCTCTGGATCATACGTATCAACGCCGGCGCCCGGGCGCTCGGCCTCACCTACGGCGGTCTGATGGACGCCTTGAAGAAAGCAGGGGTGACTCTGGATCGGAAGGTCTTGGCCCACATGGCCGCCACCGATCCGTCGGGTTTTGAGGCGATGGCGCGCTCCGTGACCGACATCTGAGGAGAGTGATCCTCTGGACGTCCTCATTCTGAGTGCGTAA
>DATKYL010000051.1:0-8207 GCA_035528515.1 Acidobacteriota bacterium
CTGGGGTGGATAGACGGTAATCCGTCCGTGGGCACGCACCCGGAGTCCGTCGGCCGGATCGAAGGTCAACGCTTGGCCAACCTGCCGCCACATGACGCAACGCAGCGACGCAGACTCATCCTTGAGGGAGAAGTAACGATGCCCCGAGGAGTGGTGCTTGTAGTTGGAGATTTCGCCTTCGACCCAGACGGTGCCGATCGTCTCTTCAAGAACGCCCTTGACGCACTCGGTGATCTCGGAGACCGCGTAGATTTTCTCGGGTACGGTGACCGGTGGCAGTTCGGAAATGGGATCGAACTCATCCATCGCCGTCGTTATCCCCGCGACGCAGCCAGTGCCCATTCCGCAGCAGTAACGGTATTCTGCAAGAGCATCGCGACTGTCATCGGCCCGACGCCCCCCGGGACCGGCGTGATCGCCCCGGCCACCGCCGCCGCCGATTCGAAGTGGGCGTCGCCGACCAGACGATACCCCTTCGGCTGCGACGGATCATCGACACGATTGACACCGACGTCAATCACCGTCGCGCCGGGCTTGATCATTTTCCCGGTGATCATCTCCGGGCGGCCCATCGCCAGAATGAGGATATCGGCCCGCCGCGCGTGCGACGCCAGGTCGGCGGTCCGGCTGTGACAGAGCGTCACGGTCGCGTTACCCGTAGGCGACTTCAATGACAGGAGAATCGAAAGCGGCCGCCCGACGATATTGCCGCGGCCGAGAATGACCACTTCCGCGCCCGCGATCGGCACATCGGCGCGCGTGAGAAGCTCGACGATGCCCGCCGGCGTGCAGGGGAGCATCGCCTTGTGTCCCAGCGTCATCCGGCCGACGTTGTGCGGATGAAACCCGTCGATGTCTTTGGCCGGGTCGATCAGTTCGATCAGCGCCGATTCATCGAGGCCGGGCGGGAGCGGTGACTGGATGATGTATCCGTGGAGATCGGAGCGGTCGTTCAGTTGCCGCACCAGATCGGCGAGTTCCGCCTGCGTCGTTTCGGCGGGGCGACGGATGATTTCCGGTTCAATATCCAGCTTACGGGCAGTCTTCTCCTTGGTCCGAACATAGACCGCTGACGCCGGGTCTTCGCCGACGAGGACGGCGGCTAACCGCGGCACGACACCCGCCTCGCGCAGAGTCTGGATGCGCGGAAGCAGTCCGTCGCGGACCTCTGCGGAGATGGCTTTCCCGTCAATGATTCGCGCGCCCACTGAACTCTTCACCTCCGGCAGAGGTTCCTGTCACACCTCGTCGGGACCAATCGATCGCGGTTCCGATTCGGAGACTTCACGCGGCGGTAACCCGAAGTACTCGCGTGCGGTCTGAGATCCGTCGAAGGCAAGACTGAACCGTTCGATTCCGGTGGCCAGGCCGGAGGCGGGGTCGAGTTCCACCACCACGCCGCACATCCGGATGTCACCATCGGCGATGCGAAACTTGTGGGGCAGCCCGGTCAGGAACCGTTTGATGGCATCCTCCGGCTTGACCCACAGGACCGAATCATGCGGTCCGGTCATCCCCGCATCGGTCAGGTACGCCGTGCCCGCGGGGAGAATGCACTCATCGGCGGTCTGCACGTGCGTGTGCGTGCCGATGACCGCGGAGACACGTCCGTCCAGGTAATACCCCATCGCCTGCTTTTCGGAGGTCGCTTCGGCGTGGAAGTCGACGAAGATCACGTCGGTCTCGGCGCGCAGGTGCTCGATTTCGCTGTCGGCGATACGGAAGGGGCAATCGATCTCCTTCATGAAGACGCGGCCCTGCAGATTGAGAACGCCGACCCGGACACCTTCGGCGGTCGTCTTCACCGCCGACCCCACGCCCGGTACGCCGGGCGGGTAGTTGGCGGGCCGGAGGAGATGCGGTTCGCGCGCGAGGAGGTCCTGCGTTTCGAGACGATCCCAGATGTGATTCCCCGAGGTCTGGATATCGACGCCGTAGCTGAAGAACTTCTCACACATCTCGTCGGTGAGTCCATAGCCCCCGGCGGCGTTTTCCACGTTGGCGACGACGAAATCGATCGCATGCTTGCGCTTGAACGCCCAGAGAAGTTGCGAGACCACCCAGCGGCCGGGGCGGCCGGTAATATCGGCGATAAACATCAACTTCATGACGCCGCGCTTTCTGATCGGCTACTTCGCGTAGTCCACCGCCCGGGTCTCGCGGATGACGGTCACCTTGACCTGACCGGGATATTGCATCTCGCTTTGGATCTTCTGCGCGATATCGGAGGCGAGGAGACCCGCGCCGAGGTCGTCGACCTGCTCGTTTTCGACAATGACACGCACTTCGCGTCCCGCCTGGATCGCGTAGGCCTTGGCGACGCCGGCGAATGAGTCGGCCATCTCCTCCAGCTTCTCGAGGCGTTTGATGTACCCCTCGAGCGGTTCGCGGCGCGCACCCGGTCGCGCTCCGGAGATAGCGTCGGCGGCCTGCACCAGAATGGGATAGGGCGACTCGGGCGGCACGTCGCCGTGGTGCGCGGCGACGGCGTTGATGATGATCGGGTCCTCGTTGTACCGTTTGAGGAAACCGACCCCGATTTCGGTGTGCGTTCCCTCGGTTTCACGATCGATCGCTTTGCCGATGTCATGCAAAAGCCCTGAGCGCTTGGCGATGGTCGGATCGAGTCCCAGTTCGGCGGCAATGAGCCCGCAGAGGGTTGCCACTTCAACCGTATGGGCCAGCACATTCTGCCCGTACGAGGTCCGGAAGTGCAGCTTTCCCAGAAGCCAGACGATATCGCGGTGCAGGTTGTGGATACCGACATCGAAGCAGGCCTGCTCCCCCGCCTCGCGAATCTTGACCTCGATTTCCTTTTCGGTCTTGGCGACGACCTCTTCGATCCGCGACGGGTGAATGCGTCCGTCGGAAATGAGCTTTTCCAGAGAGAGCCGGGCAATCTCACGCCGCACCGGATCGAACGACGAGAGGATGACCGCTTCGGGGGTGTCGTCGACCACCACATCGACGCCCGTGGCGGTCTCAAAGGAGCGGATATTGCGTCCCTCGCGGCCGATAATGCGGCCTTTCATTTCGTCCGACGGGAGGTTGACAACCGAGACCGTCGTCTCGACCGAGTGCTCGGCGGCGCAGCGGTAGATCGCGTTGGTGACGATCTCGCGGGCTTCTTTGTCGGCGTTGCGCTCCGCCTCATCCATGATCTCCCGGGCCATCGCGGCGGCTTCGCGCCGCACCTGGGCACGGAGATTGTCCATCAACAGCTGCTTGGCCTCGTCGGTGGTCATCCCGGCGATGCGCTCCAACTGCTTGTTCTGGTCGGCGATCAGGCGTTCGAGTTCTCCCTCGCGCCCGCGTAGCGCGCGCTCCTTGGTGGAGAGCGCCTTGTCCCGGTTCTGGAGGTCGCGATCCTTTGTCTGCAGAACATCGACTTTGCGGTTGAGCGCCTCCTCGCGCTCGGTCAGCCGCTTCTCGGTCTTCTGAAACTCCGAGCGCTTGACTTGCAGTTCGCGCTCGAAATTGACCTTCTGCTTGTACCACTCATCCTTCGCCTCGAGAAGTGCTTCTTTCTTCTTGATCTCCGCTTCTTTCTCGGCGTCACGGACGATCTGGGCGGCGACCTCGTCGGCACGGGCGATCTTGCCCGAGCCAAGACGACGCGCCACCAGCCAGCCGAGGAAGCCGAAAACAACGGCGACCACGCCAGCGATGATCACCATCAACATCCAGGAACTCTCCATCAGGTCCTCCCGGAGCCGGACCCCGGGCCGATCACGGAAAATATCGAAGCCGTTACGGCGATGAGATGTTTGCTGGGCCGGCTACCCGTCTCTGGCGGCCGGGAAGAAGGAGGGATCAGGTTTGGGCTGTCTCGTAGACTTCCAGGCGCTCATCGAGCCAAGCGAGGATACCTCGTGCCCGACTATGCACATCAGTGAGTTTGCGTTCGACGTCCCGTCGCTCCGCAAGAAGCTCATCGGTGATGTTCAGCGCTGCCAGAATCGCCACTTTCGTAGCAGACAAATTGGGGGACCGTTCGGCGATCTCCCGCATCGATCGGTCCACATGGTCGGCCACCCGTGTCATATAGGCCACATCCGCCTCGCCCTTGCTGCGCAACGGATAATCTTCGCCGAAGATCTTGACGTGAACGGTCTTGGGTGCCGTATCCACTGACTATCTCTACCCTACCTGAATAAACCCTATCGATTTCCCGTACCGCGATTTATGTCAAAGAATCTCCTCCACGCGGGAAATCTTCCCCGCTGGAAGGGGATTGTCAAGATCGATTTTCCCGGTGCCCGCCTTAAAGTTCCTTCTCACACTGCCGCAACAAGTCGATCAGTCTCAAGACCTTCTCGCGGGCCTCGGTGACGCCCTTGGCGACAGGGACCGCAGCCTTGCGGTCGGTCACCACTGCCGTTCCGGGTCCCAGACGCTCCTGCATCCGCGTCTGCAGAACGGAGTTGTCGGTCTCGAGCCGTCGCTTGTCGGCTTCCAGGCGATCGATATGATCAAGCGCTCGTCGTACCGATTGCGCCAATCGATCGAGGTCGGAGCCTACCATGATACCGGAGTTTCACCAAATTAAGGTGGCGCACACAGCTGATGACCCGCGCGCCGCCATGTGGAATCTTCGAACGCACCTTAACCCGTTACTTTAAGAATGTCAAGCCATTTCGCCGGTGCGTTCCACTTAGGACAATTGGGCTGTCCGGGTACCGGCCCGAGGTGAGACGCGGCCGGGAAATGGGACAGACGGAGACAAAGCGATCCGCGATCAATCAGGAACGGAGTTCGGCCCCGAAACGTCGGGCGAGTTCGGCCAGGATCTCCTTGTGCGCCTGGTCGACTTCCGGATCGGTCAGGGTCCGCTCGGCATCACGGAAGGTGATCGCGAAAGCGAGGCTGACCTTCTCCTTCGGAATCGGCGTTCCGCTGTAGCGGTCGAACAGTCGCACCGATTCAATGAACGGCCCGCCCGCTTCACGGATTACGGCGTCGAGGTCCCCCGCCGGAATCGC
This sequence comes from Acidobacteriota bacterium, assembly GCA_035528515.1. Taxonomy (GTDB): domain Bacteria; phylum Zixibacteria; class MSB-5A5; order WJJR01; family WJJR01; genus DATKYL01. Next base: position 4,983 of record DATKYL010000051.1, read on the forward strand.
CGCATCGACGACGACGGCCAGATCACGATAGACCGCCGGGAATTTCGGCAAGGGTGTGTACTGCCGGGTTGTCTCATCGGCCGGCGTGATGTCATCGACCGCAATCACGGCAACCCACACCGGATCCTTGACCCCAAAACGACGCGCGGTGCCGGGGTCAATGGCTCCGATCGATCCCACTCGCTCTGCGCCGGAGGAGATGGCGAAACCCTCACCCCGTTTGAAGGGTGACTCCTCGAGCGGCTCAATCCTCAGAGTCAGATCGAGATCCTCGAAGAGAGTTGCTACCGCCCCTTTGAGTGTGAAGAAATCGAACGTCCGAGCGGTGCCGTCCCAGCCGGCAGCGGGCGCCTCGCCGCACAGGGCGAGGAGCAGGTGCCGCTGTTCGGCGAACGGCCAGTCGCCATCCTGTGGGGCAAACGTCTTGCCGATCTCGTAAACGGCAACCGAGTCAACCCGACGGTTCCGGTTGTGGGCGATCACCAGGAGAGCCGAGCCAATCAGGTCGGCGCGCATAACCGCAAGATCGGAGGAGAGCGGGTTGCGCAGGCGCACCGGCCGCACGTCAGGGGCGAGCACGAGGTCCGGATCGATCAGGGAGTTACAGACAATCTCAGTGAACCCCAGCCCTTCCATGATCTCGCGCAGGCGCATCTCGAATGCCCCCTGCCGCGCTCGGGGGGTGGGCAATGCGCCGGAGGCACGTCGGGCCACCGGGATCTTATCATAACCGTGGATCCGGGCGATCTCCTCAACCAGATCAACGGGCCGTGTCACATCGGGACGAAAGGTCGGCACCGTCACCATGACCCGCTTCCCCGGGACAACCCCGAATTCGAGCCGGGACAGATAATCAATCATGCTGGGGTTAGACATACTGGTTCCCAGCAATCGGTTAGCCCTCTCTGGATCAAGTTCAAGTTTAATCGGTTCAATCGGAGCCGGGTACTCATCGACCGCCCCGGCCAGCAGTTCCCCACCGGTCAGTTTGACGAACAGCTCCGCCGCCCGATCGAGGGCGTACGGTACGCCGTTGGGGTCAACGCCCTTTTCGAAGCGCAGGGCGGAGTCGGTCGCCAGCCCGAGCTTGTTGCGGGCACGGCGAATCCGTAAGGGCTTGAAATGGGCACTTTCGATCATGAAGTCGGCCGTGCCCGCCTCGACCTCGGAGTCCTCGCCACCCATGATTCCACCGATCGCCACATTGCGTGTGCCGTCGGTGATCATCACGGCGTCAGCCGGCAGGATGCGGGCCACGCCGTCGAGAGTCGTGAACTCCTCCCCCGCTTTCGCGGTCTTGACGACCACCTGCCCCGAGGCGAAGGTGCCCCAGTCGAAGGCGTGCAAGGGTTGCCCGGTTTCGAGCATGACGAAGTTGGTTATATCGACCGCGTTGTTGATTGCGCGCAGACCTGCACCCCGGATGCGGCGTTTGAGCCAGAACGGGGACGGCCGGATACGGCCGCCACGTACCAGACGTCCAGCGTATCGCGGGCAGCCATCGGTGTCTTCGATCGTGACGGTCAGGTGGTGATCGGCATCTTCTCCCACCTGGGTCAGGTGGATTTCGGGACGGCGCACGCGGCTTCCCACCAGCGCCCCGATCTCGCGGGCGATACCGAGAACGGAGAGACAGTCGCCCCGGTTGGGCGTCAATTCGAATGACAGCGCGACTTCGTCGAGTTCGAGCGCATCCCACAGATCAGCCCCGACGGTGATCGTTTCAGCGTCGAGTTCCATCAGCCCCGTGTGGTCCTCGGTGAGACCGAGATCCCGCTCCGAGCAGCACATGCCCGCGGAGGTCACACCGGCGAATGTGCGCGCGGTGATCGGGGCACCGTCCCCCCCGGGCAGGGTCGCACCCGGTCGTGCCAGCGGGATCAGGAGACCGACACGGCAATTTGGCGCACCGGCCACGACCGTGGCGTCCTCGGCTCCGCAATTGACCACGAGGATATAGAGGTCGGGCCGCGACGGATGGGCCTCGACCGATTTGATGCGACCGGCGATGACCCCGGTGAAGCGTTCAAACACCGGCTCGATTCCGTCGACCGCGGTGCCGATGGCGGTGAGCCGGTCGGCCAGTTCCTCCGCCCCGTAAGGGAAGGTGATGTAGTCTTGCAGCCAGCGTGTTCCGATTTTCATATCGCGACTTCGCCGTCGGGCGGGCCCGAGGGCAGCGTACACCCTTCCCGCCCCGGTTTAGAACTGCTTCAGAAAACGCAAGTCATTCTCATAGAACAGGCGGATGTCGTCGATGCCGTGTTTCAGCATCGCGATGCGTTCGACACCCAGCCCGAAGGCATACCCTGAAAAAACGTTGGGATCGTAATCGACCGCCTCAAAGACGGCGGGATCGATCATCCCGGCACCGAGAATCTCAAGCCACCCCTCCTGTTTGCAGATCGGGCAACCCTTGCCGATACACAAGAGGCAGGTCACGTCGACCTCCGTCGACGGTTCGGTGAAGGGAAAGAAACTCGGGCGGAACCGCACCTGCGTCCGGCGCCCGAAGTACTCTTCCACAAACGCCGTCAATACTCCTTTCAGGTCGGCGAACGAAACATCGGTGTCGACATAGAATCCTTCGACCTGATAAAACACGCAATTGGCGCGCGCGTTGATCGCCTCGTTACGGTAGGAGCGGCCCGGCGCCAGAATGCGAACCGGGGGCCGGCGGGATTCGAATACCCGCACCTGGACCGGCGAGGTGTGGGTGCGCAGCAGGTATTCATCACCGACGAAAAAGGTGTCCTGCATGTCACGCGCCGGGTGGTCGGGCGGGAAATTCAACGCCGCGAAGTTGTAGTAGTCTGACTCGATTTCCGGACCATCGGCCACCTCGAACCCCATCCCGTAGAAGATCGAGACGACCTCCTGCATGGTACGGGTGATCAGGTGGCGGTGTCCCCGGGGGTGCATCCGGCCCGGGAGGGTATGGTCGAAGGCACTCTTCGGCGCCTGTACCGTGTCGGGTGCCGCACTGCTGAACAGGGCGGTCAGCCGATCCCGTGTCTCGTTGGCCAGGGTGCCGAGGGAACGCCTTTGGTCGGGCGTCATCCCCTTGAGCCCGCGGAGGATGGCATTCAACGGACTCTTGCGGCCCAAGTAGCGCGACTTGACGAGGAGCCGCTCTTGGGGAGCGGCGGTTTGCCAGTCGTCCTGGGCCTGCTTTTCGAGCGCCGTGAGTTGGGCGGCGATATCCTCGTGGTCCATCATCGTATC
>DATKYL010000052.1:0-2728 GCA_035528515.1 Acidobacteriota bacterium
CTTGACATTCGCGCGGGGGGTGTTATGATAGGTGTTTCCCGGTTCGGCGAATCCGTGCCGGACGCTGAAATGAGGAGACAATGGCGTTCGCAGCAATCTTTGAAACAGGCAGCAAACAGTACGCCGTCAGTGTCGGCGACATCATTCATGTCCCCCGCCTCGACGGGGCGGCCGGCGATGCGATCCAGTTCGACCGGGTTCTCGCGGCCCGCCGGGGCGACCAGATCGAGACGGGACGTCCGAGCCTGGAGGGAGTGCATGTGTCCGCAGAAATCGTGGCCCAGGATCGGGATAAGAAATTGGTGGTTTTCCGTTTCAGGAGACGCACCGGCTACCGCCGTAAGACCGGGCACCGCCAGCTTCGCACAACGGTGCGCATCACCAGCGTGCATGTATAGTCCTACCGCGCGCTCCAGACGGGTGCGGACCGGGGTCGACGTGATCGCCGCGCGCCGGACCCGGGCGCGTTTTCTCCATCCCATCGCAATCACACTTGTTCTCGCCGTGTTGGCGACCACGACGGTCCTGGTGCCGTTGGCCGGTACGGCCCGTGCCCAGGGCGTCAATCTGATCGACGTGGCGGTGCAGGGACAGACCATCACCGACGTCCAGTTGATCAAGAACGTGGCGGGTCTCGTTCCCGGGAGTTTCATCACCCAGGAGAATATCCAGCAGGCGATTCATCAGGTTTACGGTCTCGACATCTTCAAGAACGTGCGCATCCTGGGCGAGGAGGTCGAAGGGGGTGTACGCCTGACCATCGAGGTGGAGGAGTTGCCCCGGCTCGACAAGCTGGTCTTCGAGGGTAACAAGAAGCTCAAGGAGAAGGATTTCGGCCTCGACCTTAAACGGGGGTTGACGATCGGCCCGAATCGTCTGAAGGAAGCGGAGCAGGTGATTCGCCGCGCCTATCAGAAGAAGGGGTTCTTTCTGGTCGACGTGGAGGCGGAGTTGAAACCCACCGCGATCGTCGGTGAAACCGACGTCGTTTTCCGGATCGAGGAGAACAACCCGGTCAAGATCGAGGCGGTGGAATTCGTCGGGAACGACCGTGTCGAAGCGGGCAAGTTGCGCAAGAAGATGTCCAACAAACCGCGGGGGTTCTTCACGTCGCTCTTCGGCGGCCGCAAGTTCGACCGGGCGAAGTATGCCGATGACAAGATCGCGATCACCGACCACTACCGCGAGAAGGGTTTTCTCGATGCCATGATCGTGTCCGACACGATCATCCTCAACGAGGAGAAGACTCGCGTCACGCTGCGTCTCGAGGTCACCGAGGGCCCGCGGTACTACTTCGGCACCACCGAGTTCGACGGGGATTCGGTGCTCCCCGAAGAACGCCTGCACAGCCTCTTGCGTTACAGCGAGGGCGACGTTTTCGACCAGCGCGAGTTCGATGAGTCGATCGGCCAGATGTATGAAGCGTACATGGAGGAGGGTTACCTCTACTCCCGAATCGTCGAAGACACGCGGACGACCGATACCACGGTCGATATCACGATGGAGATTTCCGAGGGTGTGCCGGCCCATGTCCATCGCATCGACATCACCGGCAACGCCAAGACGAAGGACAAAGTCATCCGCCGCGAATTGGCCATTTTCCCCGGCCAGATCTTCCGACGTTCGGCGCTCCAGCGATCGCTGCGCAACGTGATGCTCTTGAATTACTTCGGCAACGTCGTACCCGACTTCCGGCAGTTGCCCGACGGGCGCGTGAATCTGGATTTCAAAGTCGAGGAGAAACCCACCGGCCAGATTCAGGTCGGCGGCGGCTACTCCGAACAGGACAAGCTGGTCGGCACGATCAACCTGGGCGTTCCCAATCTCTTCGGCAACGGACAGAGCGCGAATCTGCTGTTAGAATTCGGGAGCCGACGCCATTCGTACAGCCTCGGCTTCACCGAACCCTGGTTCATGGACACGCCGACGACCGTGGGATTTGACATCCAGAAGCTCGACCGCGTCTGGGATGACCCCTATGTCTCCGGCACTGAGGACTTCCACCAGCGCACGAACGGCATCACCCTGCGTCTGGGACGGCGGCTGCGCTGGCCCGACGACTATTTCACCGTGTACTGGAATTACCGCTGGGAGGATCAGGAATTCACCGAGTTTTCCGACGAGTTCGACGAGGCCGGACGTCAGGCACTGATCGCCTCCGCCAACGGGATCATTTCCTCGACGGCGTTCACCGTCCTGCGCGACTCGCGCAACCTCCCCGAATTCGCCACCGCCGGCAGCCGGGCGTCATATCGCGCCGAATTCGGCGGCGGCTTGCTGGGCGGCGAATGGACGTTCACGAAACACACCTTCAACTACGCGTTTTTCAAGAAACTCTGGAAGGTCTTCACCCTCGCCCCGCAGTGGACGCTCGGTACGATCGAAGGTGGCACGGGTCCGACGTCGATCCCGTACTCGGAGTTGTTTTATGCCGGCGGGATCCGGTCGGACGGGATGATCCGCGGCTACGACGATCGTTCGATCGTCGCCTTCGCCGACACCTCGCTGGAGGCGCCACCGCGCTGGTACGTCCCCTCCGGGGAACCGATCGACACGTTGCGCGGGCAGGCGATGATGGTGATGAACGCGCAGATCACGTTCCCGATCGTCCCCCAGCAGATCCACGGACTTCTCTTCTTCGATGCCGGAAACGTGTGGCTGAATGCCACCGAGATGAGACCGTTCACCGACGTCTTCACATCGTACGGTTTCGGCTTCCGGTTGTCGG
>DATKYL010000053.1:0-10994 GCA_035528515.1 Acidobacteriota bacterium
TGGGTGGCTGTCGATACCGAGACAACTTCGCTGTCGACGCTCGATGCCGAACTGGTGGGGATATCGATCTCATCCGCGCCCGCCGAGGCATACTACATCCCCGTCGGCCACGATGAGACATCGGCCAATCTGCCGCTCGACGACGTCCTCGACATTCTGCGGCCGATTCTCACCGGGTCGAAGCCGCGGCTGGTGGCGCAGAACGTTAAGTATGACGCGGAGATCTTCGCCCGCTACGGGATCGAACTGAACGGAATCGGTTTCGATCCGATGCTGGCCTCGTACTGTCTCGATCCGTCGGCGCGGGCGCACGGGCTCGACGCGCTGGCGCAGGAACATTGCGGCCACACGATGCAGCCGATTACCGATCTCATCGGCAGCGGTGCGAAGCAGCGGAGTTTCGCCACGGTGCCGGTCGCCGACGCCGTGCATTATGCGGCTGAAGACGCCGACTACACGCTGCGGTTGTTCGAGGTGCTCGCGCCGAAACTCAAGCCCGCCGGTGTCGATCGGCTCTTTGCGGAGATCGAACTGCCGCTGGCAACCATCTTGGGACGGATGGAACGTACGGGTGTTCGTGTCGACGGCGCCTATCTCAAACAGCTTTCACGCGGCATGCAGACCGAAATCGACACGCTGGTGGCGGAGATCTACGACGCGGCGGACGAAGAGTTCAATCTGAACTCGCCGGCCCAGTTGGGGCACATCCTGTTCGACCGCCTCAAGCTGACCCCGTCGCGCCGCACCGCGAAGACATCCCAACACGCGACCGACATGGCGGTCCTCGAGAAGCTGTCGGCTGAGCATGCGGTGCCGCGTCTGATGCTCCAGTATCGTCAGGCGACCAAACTGAAATCGACCTACGTCGACGCCCTGCCCGATCTCATTCATCCGACCACCGGCCGCGTGCACACGTCGTTTCACCAGACGGTGGCCGCGACCGGACGATTGTCGTCGGCCGATCCGAACCTCCAGAATATCCCGATCCGGACCGAGGAGGGACGCAAGATCCGCCGCGCGTTCGTCGCACGTGACGACGATCATCAACTGCTGGTCGCCGACTACTCCCAGATCGAACTGCGGCTGATGGCGCATTTCTCCGAAGACCCGGCGCTGGTGGCTGCGTTTCACGACGCCGCCGACGTCCACGCGCGGACCGCAGCGGAGATCTTCGGCGTCGCCGAACGCGATGTGACGCCCGAGCAGCGTCGGCTGGCCAAAACGGCGAATTTCGGGATCATCTACGGGGTCTCGGCCTACGGTCTGGCGCAGCAATCCGATATGACGGTCGGCGAAGCGAAGGTGTTTATCGACACCTACTTCAAACGCTATCCCGGGGTGAAACGCTACATCGACGAGACGATCCGGTCGGCGCGCAAAGACGGGGTGGTTCGCACACTATTCGGTCGCCGGCGGTTTCTGCCTGACATCAAATCCACGAACCGCCAGCGCCGCGAGTTCTCGGAACGGATCGCGGTCAACACGCCGATGCAGGGGACGGCGGCCGATATCATCAAGCGGGCCATGATCGCCATCGATGAGCGGATGCGCCGCAAGGGCTGCCGCTCGGCCATGACTCTGCAAGTCCACGATGAGCTTGTTTTCGACGTCCATGTTTCGGAGATCGAATGGCTCACGGAGATTGTAAGAGAGACGATGGAATCCGCCGCGGCACTGTCGGTGCCGCTGGTGGTGCATCTTGGGCTTGGACTCAATTGGCTCGATGCCAAGTAGTTGCGCGGCGGATCCCGACTCCGCCGCATTGGAGGCACTTAACCGTACACGCGAGGTAGGGGATGTCACGACAACGTATGTGGAAGCTTTCGGCCTGCTGTGTTGCGATCGCAGTTCTCTGTGGGAGTGGTCCGGCATGGACTCGTGATGCCGCGTCGGAGCATTGGGCCGCCTGGGACGCCGCGCTGGGCGCCGGCGATCAGCTGCCCGTGTCCCCCTTCGCGTTCTACGCCTACCGCACGATGGCAGTCCCCCACCCCGAAGTCTATCTTCTGTCGGACCAGTTGTTCTCACAGATCGTCGAAAACCTCCCCGGTGGCCGGGCGTTTTATACCCATCCCGATCCGATGGACGTCCGGTTCTTTCTGCGGGTTCAAAACGGCGAACTGAATGGTCCGGGCTTCTCCTGGCGTGATTGGCTGGTGACCCCCGACAGCGTACGGGATCAGGAGCCGACGGACTGGAACACGGAGACGATCTTCGACCAGCGCCTGCCCTCGGCGGCGGTACTCCTGCGCACGGCCTCGCCGTCACTGTCGACGATCGAAGGCGCGTTGCTACGCTATGCGCAGAGGCGCCGTCTGGGACGCGACCCGGAGGGCCTGTTCGTCGTTGTGAGCGACGACGGCGCCGGGTATCTGGTCGATGACACGCTGTTTCTCAAGGGCGGTTTGCACCGCTGGTCAGGTGTGCCGGAGGCGATTTCACCGGTTCTCGTGTTCAATGAGAAGTCGGTTTACTATCCTCTCTTCGGTCGCGACGACCGCGGTGAGGATCCTACACTCGGCCTCCTGCTCAATCGCCTCGGCCCGCCCGCGGTCCTCGACCTGTCCACCGGAGCCTTGCAGCGAATCAACCGCCTCCGAACCGCCGCCGCGCTGCACGATGACAAAGCGGTGCGGTGTGCCGCGACCTGTGCGCTCGGTCTGCGCGACGTCGACAATCCGCTGGTCCGTGACCAGTGGTCGGCCTTCTGGTCGCTGGATGACGCGACGGAAATCGACTGCATGTCGATGTTCACTGCATCCGTCTATTTCCAGGCCAACCACCTGAGTCCGCTCGCGGCGGTGCTCTCCACTCATCTTGACGATCGCGACCTGAAAACGTCGCTGCCCGAACTCAGCACGGCCTATCTTGCGCACTGCGGCCGTTCGCCCGCTTTCGATACGACCGGCACCGCCCGCGAGGCATTCGGTGTCCTCTGGTCTTACGGGCTTCTGGACCTTACTCTCGATGACGTCGCGCGCACAAGGACCGGCGGGAGTTCATCCCAGGCCGCCGCCATGTCGGCGATCCTCGATCTGGCGGGGGTACCGCACGTCGGGATCATCTCCCCGAGCGGCCGGATGGAGGGGCAGGATCTGGAATCCCTCCTCGCGGGAGACGGCTGGTATGAATTCACTCTTGGCTCTTGGAGGAAGGTGACGGGCGTGATCCAGCGCACGGAGAGCCGCGCCGTGGTGCTCTGGGGTTACCGTGTCGGTGCGCGAGCGGGATTCTTCTACCGCGATTACGTGTGTGCCAATACGGATGCGCTTCAGGTGATCGACGATCTGGCCGAGGTCGAGCGCATGCTTCCGTATGCGGCGATCGCGATCCGCTACGGTGAAAAGATGACACGATTCGGCGTCCTCATCAACGATTTGGGAGTAGGTACCGCGCGTGTCGTCGCTCCCTCGTGCGGGGGTCTGGTTTCCGACTGACGCGCAGAGTCACGGCGGCGGCACCCCGTCGCAAGTTATCCGCATGCCACGAAGACATCCGCAGACCAAACGCCGATCAAAACGGACCGCGCATCGGTCTTGTGCCCCGGTGATTGGAATCATCGGGCCGATCGGTGCCGGCAAATCGGCGGTCGCCCAGTTGTTCGCCTCCTTTACCGCAGGGGCCGTCGTCATCTCCGGCGATGCGGTGGGTCATGATGTTGTGGAGCGATCGGTGTCCCTCCGGCGTCGGCTCGCGCGCGCTTTCGGTCGTGATATTCTGTCGGACACAGGAATCGATCGGGCCCTCCTCGCCCGCCGCGCTTTCGCCACGAAAGAGGCAAACCGCACTCTCAACGCACTCGTGCACCCGCCGTTACTGCGCGAACTGCGTCGGCGCATCCGCACCGCCCGTGTGCGGCGCGGCGTGCCGGTGGTCATCGTCGATGCGGCGCTCCTGGTCGAATGGGGCCGGGACGCCGTCACCTGGGACCGGCTGATCGGCGTCTGGGCGCCCGAACGGGAGCGCCTGTCCCGTCTCGCCCACCGCGGCTGGACCGCCGCGGAGGTGCGTCGCCGGACCCGCTGCCAGATTCCCTGGCGGGAAAAGCGCAAGCATTGCGATGGTATCGTCAATAACACCGGTTCCCGCGCCCAACTGCGCCGGCAAGCGAAACTTTGCTGGCAAAATACTGTCCCCTCCCCTTGACAAGAGTGGCTGTTTGCGCCACGCTTGTACCTGAATCGATATCTCGGCGGGTGATCCGGACTGCCGAGCAAACCAAGGTGGTGGATGATATGCCAGTGACTATGGAACCGACGACGATTGGGTTGGCCCAGCGGATGGCGAATCTCGGGACTGAGACCGCGTTCGAGGTGCTGGCGCGTGCAAAACAACTGGAGCGAGAGGGACGATCGATCATCCATCTGGAGATCGGCGAACCGGATTTCGATACCCCGTCTTTCATTGTCGAAGCCGGGATCAAGGCCTTGCGCGACGGGGCGACCCACTACGGTCCCTCGGCCGGCCTGCCCGAGACCCGTGAGGCGATCGCGCGTTTCGTGAACGAGACACGCGGGATCGATGTGACGCCCGAGTGGGTGGTGGTCACTCCCGGTGCGAAGCCGATCATGTTCTTCGTCATCTTCGCGCTCGTTGATCCCGATGACGAGGTCATCTATCCCAATCCGGGATTCCCCATCTACGAATCGGTCATCCGTTTCGTCCGCGGTCGCCCGGTGCCGATACCGTTGCGCGAAGAAAACGACTTCCGTCTGGATGTCGACGAACTCACCCGCCTGGTGACCGACAAGACCAAACTCATCATCCTCAATTCGCCGCAGAATCCTACCGGCGGTGTCCTGACCCGCAGCGATCTCGAAACCGTGGGACGTCTGGCGGTCGAGCGCGGCATCTACGTTCTCACCGACGAGGTCTACTCCGAGATCGTGTATGACGGCAAGTTCGAGAGTGTCATTCATTCGGTTCCCGACGTCATGAAGCGCGGTGTGCTGCTTGACGGTATGTCCAAGACGTTTGCCATGACCGGCTGGCGCCTTGGGTGGGGCGTGATGCCGCCCCCGCTGGCGGCGGCGGTGGCGCGTCTGCAGACCAACTCGAATTCCTGCACCGCCAGCTTCTCGCAGAAGGTGATCGAGCCGGCGCTCTTCGGACCGCGTGATGAGGTGAAGGCGATGCGGGACGAATTCAAACGGCGGCGCGATGCGATCGTGGACGGTCTCAACGCGATCGACGGCATCACCTGTCGCAAGCCGTTGGGAGCATTCTATGTCTTCCCCAATATCACGCGTCTCGGCATGACCGCGAAAGTGGCCGAGCAGCGCCTTCTGGAAGAAATCGGTGTGGCGGCTCTGGCCGGGACCTCGTTCGGCGTTCACGGCGAGGGGCACCTGCGCTTCTCGTATGCGAATTCGATTGAGAATATCCAGGAAGCGGTCAGGCGGATCGCCGACTGGGTCTCAAAGCTGTAATCGCACCTGATAAGCACATCCAACAAGGCCCCAACCCTCGCGGGACGGGGCCTTTTCCTTGCCACGGCCCGGTCATTCGGGCGGGCGCAGCACACGGGCCCGGGCCGCGCCTCACGCCTCAGCCCCGACGCGCCGGGAATACGCACCCGACCGTCCATTGAGGACGGATTTTAGTGGACAAAGCGCCGATTTCTTTCGATGCATCGAATGGGGGGCACGCTGCTCGACCTGTGCCCGAACGGATGATGGGCGTGGTGAAACAAATTTCCCGACATGTCGGAGGCATGGTGTTCCTCGCGGTGGTCTTCGCTGCCATGTGTGCGGGTGCAGCGGCGGAGCAGACCACGCTGTCCGGCCCGCCGGTTATCGCGGTTGTGTATCCCACCGACAGCCTCGTGGTCGGGCCGCTTGACTCCACCTCGATCCGCGGCTCCGTGACGCCCGGGTCGCAACTCACGATCAACGGTCAGCCGGTCGAGGTCTACCGCACCGGCGGATTCCTTGCGTTCCTGCCGGTCCGGCCGGGCCCGTTTGTCTTCCAACTCAGGGCCGAGAACGAATTCGGCCGCAATACGGATTCGGTTCTGATCTTCGTTGCCGATGTCCGTCCGATTTCCCCCGACTCCGGTCTCAGAATCACGGGGGAGTCTTTGCGTCCTCTCTGGAACCGGACAATCCGGCCCGGCGACGAGATCAGCATCGGGTTTCAGGGGACGATGGGGAGCCGCGCACGATTCTGGATCGTCTCGACAACCGACAGCCTCGGGCCGTATCCGATGACCGAGCTGCCGCACCAGCCGCTCGGCACCTTCAGCTCGTATCGCGATCATCTGACCCGCCTCGCCGATTCGCTGCCGCTCTTGCCGGCACGAGGGAACGGCCAGGGGCGCTACCACGGGATCTGGCGCGTGCCGTCAGGTCTTGACGCCGACACTTTGTGGGCGATCGCGCAACTGATCGGCGGCGACAACGATGCGGATAGCATCTCCGCACGGGCGCCCGGAGGCCTTTGGCCGATCGAATCGTTGCCGCCACGAGTCGTCGAGCTGACCGACAGCGTCCAGACCCTGCGCATGGGGCCGCGGCTCGGGTACTTCACCATTTTCCAGCCGTACGGCGTGCGGGCGCGCTGGTGGGGAGAGGCGGGACCGTGGACGATCATCCAGCCGGCACCGGGATACGAGGCGTGGATCGAAACGGTGAAGACACGCCTTCTGCCCGAAGGGACACCACCTCCCGGATCGCTGATCGAGCGTCTGGGAACCGTGTCCACACCCCGGTCGGTCCGCCTCGAGGTCGGCACCAGTGAACGTCTGCCCTTCAAGGTGATTGTCGCCGACGATCTGATCAATGTTCACATTGCCGTCTTCGGTGCCACCTCGAATACCGACTGGATTGCCCAGGACCCCGACGATGATCTGATTGCCGACGTGGCCTGGTCGCAAACGCGTCCCTCGCTCTACGAAATTGATCTCCGCTTATCACAACCGCTGTGGGGGTACGACGCCCGTTACGAGAACGGTCGTCTGATCGTCGAGTTCCGTCGCCCGCCGGACCTCGACCGGGGGTTATCGGGACTGACGGTGGTGGTCGATGCCGGGCATTCGGCCGATGCCGGTGCCATCGGTCCCACCGGGCTCAAAGAGAAAACCGCAAACCTCTCGATTGCCCGTGTTCTTAAACGCGATCTCGAACGCAAGGATGTGAATGTGATCATGACGCGTCAGGGAGGTGAAGACGTTCCCCTCTACGATCGTCCCGCGATCGCCGTTGCCCGCGGTGCCGATCTCTTTGTGTCGGTTCACAACAACTCGGTTCCCAACGGTGTCAATCCGTTTATCCGTAATGGAACCGGGACGTACTACTATCATCCCTTCTCGCGCGATCTGGCCCGCCACGTGCAGCGTGAGACGCTGTCGGAGACTGAACTGGGCGACTACGGGGTGACCCACGGGAACTTCGCCGTCATCCGGCCGACGCAATACCCCTCGGTCCTTGTCGAGTGTGCGTTCATCATCATCCCCGAGCAGGAGGAGATGCTGACGCAGCGGGATTTCGCGCGGCGGGTAGCGAAGGGAATCGTGAAGGGTATCGAGCGTTTCCTGAAAGAGCGCAAGGACGACTGACGTCCCTATCGTTTCACCGCACCGGCCGTAATTCCCGCCACAATCTGCCGCTGGAAAAACAGGAAGACGATGATAACGGGAATCGTGGCGATCATCGCCGCGGCGAACAGGTGCGGCCGGTCCACCCCCTGATACCCGCGGAACATCGCCAGCGCCACCGGCAGCGTCCGCGCCTTGTCGCCGGTCAGGATGAACGGAAACAGGAACGCGTTCCACGTCAGCCAGAAGACCTGCACCGCCAGGACGGCCAACGCCGGACGGCAGATCGGCATGACGATGCGGTAGATGATGCGCCACGGTCCCGCCCCATCGAGAATCGCCGCCTCCTCCACCTCGCGCGGCACGACCGACACCGCACTCCTGACCAACAGGATGCCCAATGGGTTGACCAGAAACGGGATCGCGATCGCCCACAGCGTGTCGTACCAGCCGAGTTGATGGATGAAGGCGAACATCGGAACGATCAGCACATACTGAGGCACCATCAGAACCCCTGCCGCCGCCCAGAACAGAAACGACCGCCCGGCAAAACGCCGGCGCGCGAGCGCATACCCGACCGGAAAACAAAAGATCACATTTCCTGCGGTCACCAGCAGCGCCACCAGCGCCGAGTTGATCAGGTAACGGCCGAACGGCATGACTCTGAACAGATCGCCGTAGTTCGCCCAGACCGGCGGTTGCACGAATGGGTTGAACCAGCCCGCGTCCCAGCGCGGTGAGAGCGACCCGACCACCATCCACACCAGCGGGAAGAGCATCCCCGCGAGGAGGAACAACAGCAGTACCGAGGTCCAGGTGTCGCGGCGCGTCCGGTCGCTCATTCCTCGACCCCCCGTCCGAACGCAAACAATCGGAACTGAACGAGCGAGATGATCGCGATGACGGCGAAGAGAACGAAGGCCGCCGCCGAGGCGTATCCGAGGTTGAACCGCTCGAATCCCGCGACATAGATATGGTAGACCGCCGTCGTCGTGGCGCCGAGCGGCCCGCCCTGGGTCATAACGAAGATCTCGGTGAAGATCTGAAAACTCTTGATGAGGTTGATGACAACCGCGTACAGCATCATCGGCCGCAGATAGGGCCAGGTGATTGCGCGGAAGCGCCGCCACGGCGAGGCTCCGTGGATGAGCGCGTCATCGACCAGCTCCGCCGGAATCGTCTGGAGGCCGGCAAGAAACAACAGGGCGAAATACCCGACCGAAATCCACACATCCATCACCATGACCGACACAAGGGCGGTCTTCTCGGAGAGCAGAAACCCCTGCTCAGGAACCGGCAATCCGATCCAGCCGGCCAGGCTGTACAGGTACCCGCCCTGCCCGTACAGATGCAGAAAGACCAGCGCCATCACGACCGTCGCGGTCAGGGTCGGGGCAAAGAATCCGGCGCGGAAGAGCGCCCGTCCCCAGATCCGCCGGTTGAGCGCCAACGCGAGGAGAACCGCCAGCGTTGTCGTGACCGGTACCGTCCCCACGGTGAAGATCACCGTGTGTCCCAACGCCTGCCAGAATTCGACATTGGCGAGTACGGCCGCGAAGTTGGCGAACCCCACCCACCGCCAGCTACCTGAAAAGATCTCGTAGCTGACGAACGACAGTCCGAGTGCGTACGCGAACGGATAGAGCCAGAAGACCGCGAGGATTACCGCCCACGGCGACACCAGCAACCACGATGTGGCAGTATGGCGTCCCCGTGGTGGGTGGCCGGTTGTCATCGCCCCCCTCGGACGGTGATCAGGATTCCCGTTCGCTCTGGAGAATGGCGTCGATGCGCTCGCAGGTTTGTCTTAGCGCTTCATCCACCGAGAGCTTTTTGTACAGTGCCTGCTCGATGCCCCATTCCAGCGCGGCCTCGATATCGACCCAGCGCGGGTGATTGGGCGGCGACTTGGAACGGCCGATCTGGTCGATAAAGACCCGCCGGATCGAATCCTGGGCAAAATAGGGATCCTGTGCCACCTCGCGGTGGACCGGTGTGGCGCACCCGGTGGCGATACAGAGATTGAAGATGTGCTTCTTCAGCAGCAGGTGACGGGCCAGTTTCAGCGCGGCGATCTTCTGCGCGCCGCGCCGCGGGATCGCCAGATACTCACCACCGGCAAACGAGACCTGGCCGCCGACCGCCGGAGCGGGGAAAGGGATCATAAACACCGAGTACTCCATCGACGTCCCCGAGCGTTTCAGTTTCTCATACAGCCAGTCTCCGGACAGGTGATAGAGGAGCTTCCCCTCGACAAACAACTCGTCGAGGGCCGCCTGCTTTTCGATAATGCCGAAATCGGCGGTCTTGGCCACGAAGTCGAGCGCCAGACGTCCGGCGTCGCTGTTCAGCGCGCAGGCACTCATGTCCTCATTGAGGATCTCACCGCCGGCTGACCAGAGAAACGGCAGGAACTTCTTGTACAACCGGTGCGGCTCGGCGGCGTTGACGCCGTATCCCCACATCTGCGGTTTGCGCACCGTGGCGACCTGCGCATTCTTGGCGATGGTTCCCCACACGATCGGGTGCGGCCGCGCGCCGCCCTGGACCAGTTTGGCGATGTCGTCGTTCTGATAAAAGACCCGCGTGGAGATATACCACGGGAGCGCCCAGCAGGCGTTGCCGTAGATCGCCGGCGCCCAGCCCGCGTACATCATCTGCATATTCCCGAATTCGCTGGTCAGATCCATCAGGGCACCGCGGTCAGCAAACTGCGTCACCCAGTCCGAACCCAGCTCGATCAGATCGGGAACCCGCTCGGCGGCGAAAGCGGCAACGATCTTCTGGTAGCCGTTGTCCCAGGTCAGGTCGGTGACTTCGACTGAGTATTCCGAATTTTCTTCCTCGAACTCCGCGACCGCTTGGGTGATGACCGCTTTAACCCGCGGCTCGGTCCAGAACTGCCAGAAGCGGATGATCGTACGGCCGTCGTCGGTCTTGGCCTGCTGCCCGCCACCGCAGGTGAGCGTCAGGGCGCACGCGGCTAACCCAATACCGAACAATAGGTTAGCGCCAACGCGCCTGGGTCTGGGCTGTTTCGTCTCATGCATCTTCATGCAGGGAAACAGCTTCAGATGAGCCCTGGTGTCAAGGGAGAAGCCTACGGGGAGGACTGTGGCTCGCCGATTTGGCCGCCGATGACGTATTTTCTTATTGAGATGCCGACAGATCGTGTTATAATGGGTGTCTTCGCCGGATCAGGGTGATCCGGTCGGCAGAGGTGAGAGCATGGCGAAACGTTGTCCGATAACGGGGAAACAGCCGGGAAGCGGTCACACCGTCTCCAAGGCGAACAACAAGAGCAAACGGCGCTTCAACCCGAATTTGGTCTCCAAGCGGGTCTGGATCGCCGAAGAACGCCGCTGGGTGCGGATGCGCATCTCCACCAAAGCCCTCAAGACGCTCGACAAGAAGGGCTGGGTGCGGTAACCGGCATCACAGCCAACAGCCATCTGATGGA
>DATKYL010000054.1:0-12576 GCA_035528515.1 Acidobacteriota bacterium
TCTGCTGTGAGACGGCCCACGTCCGCGAGCACCTCCCATAAGTGGCCTTGAATCCTCGGAGCCGAGGGCGTAACTTTTCTCCTGGCGATTTTCCCACAGTAGAACTGTGGGGTGCCCGGTCTGGGTTTATACAGTACGGAGGTTGAGCATCATGCAATGGAAAGAGTTCTTTCGATACGAAGCAGAACAGTACGATAGTGAGCCCTTCACGCAAGCTACCGAAAGGGAAGTGGCATTCCTGATAGAACAGTTGAAGCTCCCGAAGGGAGCGTCCATCCTCGATGTGGGTTGCGGTACAGGCCGTCACAGTGTTGCGCTTGCACAACATGGATTCGCCGTGACGGGTATCGACCTCAGTGATGAGATGCTCGAAAAGGCACGAGCACGCGCAACCGCGTCCAAAACACATGTCACCTTTCTTCAATCTGACGCCACCACATATGTCTCGGAGCCTGTCTTTGATGCCGCCATAGGGTTGTGTGAGGGGGCCATGGGGTTGCTGGGCCAAGGGGACGATCCTATCGAACGCGACCTCACGGTATTGCGGAACATGCATGCGGCGCTGAAGCCAGACGGACAGCTTATTGTGAACGCGTTGAATGTGTTTCGGGTCGCGCGAAAAGTAGGGCATGACGAAGGGGCAGACACTCTTGACGTCATGTCGCAGACGACCCTCAGCACGATGGTCTTCGAGACTCCAAAAGGACCGGTTGAGATCCCCTGCCGCGAGCGTATGTACACACCCACCGAATTCACGCTCATGCTTCGTGTGGCGGGCTTTGCTGTAGAAGACGTGTGGGGCGGTACGGCCGGCAATTGGCGGCGAGAACCAATGGACCTCGACGAATACGAGCTAATGGCAGTCGCGCGGAAGAAGTGAAGTGAAATGATCGGCGAGCAGCCCGGACGACTGGTCCGGGTTTCTCAAGACCGGGTACCCGGTAGAAGCCGACCGCCGACGATACCGGTCCCCATTTCGCCGGATGTAGGGGCAGGTCTAAGACCTGCCCAGCCCCGGCACAGCACCTGCCAAGGGATCAACCATGGTACCCCACAGTTCTACGGGGGGAAGGTACCCGGCCCGCGAGCACGGATGGCATGCACAGAGGGTTTCTCAATAGGTCCCAAGGTCAGTGGCACACTGTCACGCAGACCGGCCCGGGCACCCGGCATCGGTCACTCTCCCGCCGGCGGATCGAACCGAGGAATCCTGAAGCGTGAGAGCAGAAGCGGCCCCCCTCCCACGAGGTCGTCCATTGGACCGTAGTGAACACTCCACATCGCCTCACCATCCCACGTAAGCCAGCGAATTCGCTTAATCGGCGGGTAACCCCCATACACTGCCTGACTGGACAGGTTTACGGCCCCAATCGAATTGCGGCAGGTGATGCCCAGTTGACACGTGTTGATCTCATAGAAGTACTGTCCGTCGCAGGCGATGCTCATGGGAGAGGTCCAAAACGGTAGGGGAAATCGCCAGTCAACCACCCCGGAATCGACGGCGAGCGAAGAATCGGGCAGGTATCCCAACAAGTAACCTGGACCGACCGCCCAGAGTCGCCCGAATCCTGAGGCGAGCGGGACCGAGTGTGTCCCGCAATCCGACGGCTGCTCCGAACCGCAGAAGTACGGTCGTGCCAGGAACTCATCCGTGACCTCCCCGTCGGGGGTCAACTGCAGGAATGTCCATCCCGGTCCGACGACCGCCCAGATCTCCCCGGCATGGAAGCCAAGCCCGTAGACGCGCCCCCGCCCCAGGTCGAACGACCGCACCAAACAGCCGGTCGAATCGTAGATGCGGATTGGATTAATGCGCGGGGACAGATAATGTGATTCAGTAGCGATCCAGACTTCGTCGTTGACGGCTGTCATCGCCGTAGCCCATTCCTTGTCGCGCTGTCCGACCAGCCTTACGGTGTAGTCGTCCTGGTACTGCACCAGGAAGACGTTGACGGCATCGATGTTACTTCCGGCGACGCGTAGCTCTCCATTTCCGTGGCGCACGATATCGTCATAGGTCAGATCGAACACAGAGGCGTACTGAGTATATGGCCGCCTGGGTTCAATGCGTTCGCACGCGTCATAGAAACCCCACGTGGTATCCACCTGAATCCAGACGGAATCCCGTGGGTGGTAGATGGAGGTCTCCGTGCACAACCAGTCTCCCTTGTACTGAATCACGATATCATCCACGCGCGCGATCCCGTTCGGAGGGCTCTCCGGGAGATGGACCACATATTGGACCGGAAACCGATCGCTCCGCAGGCGTCCTGCCGGGATGGGATCGGATATGGCGACAATCGGATCGTCGAGGATGTTCATTGCGGGGAGCTTGGTTGTCAGGGGGACTTCATCACGCATCGCAGCCGGCTCTGTCCCACGGTCTATCGCGCAGCCCGACCAGAACGCCGCGAATACCACCGCGCCGGCCAACCCAATGCACCAACGAAATGCGAACGGCATCTCTGCCTCCCGGACTGTTTCCCGGTGCCCGTCCCGATGCAGACTCACCTACCTTACCGTTCAACCGACTGGTTATTCCCGTTTTTTTTTCTTTCTGGCCGGGTCGCCCATCCCTGCGAGACTCCAGAGCCTCCCCTGCGGCACCAGGCCAATTACCGTTGCACGACATCGCACTCAAGAACCTCAACAGGGGCCGGAATAGGCCCGGCGCCGAGCATGACCGCCAGAGCATGTGCGTCTTCATAGGTGGCACCCATGCCCATCGTGATCTGCCCTCGGTCGCTTATCCGTGATTGAATAGTGGGCGCCGACTCAACGCGCCCGTCGAGCATGATGGCCAGTGGCTTGCCAATACTGGCGTCGGTCAGGCGCGCGAAAGCCCGTCCACCCTCACGGGTCAACTCGAAGTTCACAATCGGTTTGTGGAACCGGTCAAATGACGGGTATGCGTCGATCAAATACTCGCCGGTCATTTCGGCGTGTTTCTTTACGAGATAGAAGCGCTGCATCTCCCAGGTGCCATGGAATTCAGGTCGTGTCGCCCAAGCAAACATCACGTCAGGCGGAATGATCCGTACAACCTCCTCGCGCGCCAGAAGCAGTCTGACCTGCGGCGCATCCTCCGCTGCCACCAGCCAGCCGGGACCGAATTCCGTCGGTTCCATAAGTGTGGTCAGTGGCCCCCCGGTGGAAGTGCTCGATGTCGGATCTGAGATCGCCTCTTCTTCGCCAAACAGTTCATCGACCAGGTCGGCCGTCTCATCAGCTGCGGCGGCATCGGATCCTACGGCCGATGTGTCGAGCCCGGCCATGTCCAGCAAGACGCGGTCGACTTTGTCCAGCAACTCCCGCGCCTGCTCGGGAGAGGCGAGGAGACGAAATTCCAGGAGTGCCGTCTTGCCGACGATGGATGCGGCCCAGTCACAATCCACAGCACCGATGAACTCAACTACGATTTGATCTTCCCCCTGGGTGATCACGTTCGGCCGCGCCATCCCGAAGGCTCTGTGGCCGCGTTTCTCAATGATTCCAAGTGCCATGTCGCGGATTACTTCCGCTGGGGCATCACGCGTGCCTGTGACATCGATCCGTAACACAACGCGTGTCCTGGTCTTCTCTGATGCCACGAGAAACCATCGTCCGACAATCGGGTAGAGAAAGATCATCACCAGTCCCAAAACGACGACGCCGGCGACGACCGCAAGAACGGTCTTTGTCCGTTTTCTCATGTGAGTTTCCCTCCCCAGTTCAGATATGAGGTATTCCACTGCTCAGTCAAGCCTGTGACTTCCCGCAGCGCCCTCCACAACATGCCGCCGCACGGGTTGGGGAGTAGGGGGCGTTCCTTTCGGCCAGTCGTAGTGCGTGGGCGATCTGCTGCCCCGTGACCCGCTTATTCATCGACCGCTCCTGCTCTGAGGACCGATCCAAGTTAAGTCCTCAAGCCGCGGTTAGTCCACATCCTTGGATCAATATCCCTGCCGGCCGAGACGACCAGGTCTTTGCCCGCCGGCCGCCGGGTGTCCTGGCCGTTAACATCACCAATGTTTACACCGGGTACCCCACAGTCGCCGGATGTAGGGGCAGGTCTAAGACCTGCCCGGCCCCGGCACAGCACCTGCCAAGGGATCAAACACGGTACCCCCCAGTTCTACTGGGGGGAAGGCCCCCGGCCACGAGCACGTCCCACAAACCGACTTGACTCCCCGGCGCGGGGCGCGCAACTTGCCCCCCACAAGGTAGTTGTGTGACGATTGACAAGAGGGCTAATGGGCTGTGACAGGTGTCAGGCGGTGCGATCGGCTCGGGGTCGGGGGGATTGCACTATGATGCCGCGAGGCCTTCGGGGGTTATTCCCGCGTCGGACCGTGGGGCAGGCGCTTGCAGTCCTATCCGTATTGGCCGCTATTCTACTATCAACGGCCACCGGAAAAGCGGAAGACGGCAATTCTCTCCGCGATTCACTGAACAACCGCCGCGTCACGACAGTCTTCCCGATTGACGTCCGTCCGGTGCATTCCATTTGGACGGCCGGAGACGTGGTCGGGGTGCGGTGGCGGACTGATGACAGTGTTGGCGTTGCCTTCTTCGACATTGACGCAAGACCTCTCTTCCAGCGTATCTCCGCGCGCAACGACACGCCTTCCGTGGCCGGCGTCGAGCTGAGCGACGACGGAACGACGATTCTCGTCGGGCAGAACCTCGGCTTGATAGAGGGAGGCCGTGAGGTCATTTACTCCCGCGACGGCACACGGGGGGGCGACTTCATCAGCAATTCCGCCATTCTGGCTTCACCCCACGGGCGCTTCTTCTGCACGATTCACAATGAGGCGACTCACCCTGTCTTTGCCATCTACGATTCGGCTGGAGAAATCATCCGGTCCTTCCGGTGGCTCTACTCGCCCTGGGCGCCGGTGTTCATCACGGACGAGCTTCTGTTCGTTGCTAATCAAGACAGCGCTCGGTTTATCGAATGCGCCACCGGCCTGGTCCGCTTGTCGGTCAGCATTCCCTGGGGGCGGACTACGGAGTTGATCATACCTGACGTACGTTACTCCCCGGGCGATTCGCTTCTGGCCGTCTACGACCGCAACAGTATTCACGTCATGGGCCTGGATGGCGTGCAGCGGTGGGCACGGCACTTCTATAGAGAGGAACTGGACGTGCTGGATGTGGCGATTGACGCTGCAACGCGTCATGCCGCCATCCTGCTGGCCGGAACTGCGAAAGGGACGGGGTTCTTTCAGGTTGTGGCGCTGGCGGACTCCACCCGCTCGGTTCCGTCGCCGAGCTTCGAGGGTCTAAAGAGGTTCACAGTGAGGGGGGAACTCGGTCGGAGTTGGTTTCAGGATGGACTGATCGCATTCCGGCGACCGGAACCTGCACTTCTATTCGATCTCGACTCCGAGAAGCAGTACGAAACGTTGCTCATAGAGTTCGATGCGGAGACAGGAGCTTTCGGTGACACGGCCACGGTCCCGGGGCTGATCTGGCCCGTCAATCCGACCGGCCCGGCCGGACGGTACTTCCACTACTCCGGCGCCTCCGGCATCTCAATTATCGAATTCGGGCGAGCGCCCCGGGAATAGACATAAAGTCCCGGGGCGGGCGTGGCCCTGACGTCCGTCAGGGCTCGGGAGAGCGGGTCGATTGCACGAGGCACGACGAAGACGCTACGCTATCATTGCCGTCCTGCCCGATTGTGAGCAACTGGTACATGGAAGCCGACCAAGTAAACCCTGACGGACGTCAGGGCCACCAGTCCAGTTGAGTAACGATAATCGGGATGATTCTGGTACGCCACGCAACATACGGATGTTTCTGCTATTCATTCCCGGGCGCCCTAATTCAACCCGATCGGTGTGGCCGTAATCTGTGATTACGGCTTGCCAAAGCCATCGCCCGATCGTCGCCCCCGGTTGTCCCGCTTCGCGGGACCGCGATCTGAGATCACGGCCACACACCACGACGGCACACCGCCGTCCGCGCCGGCTTTCATAATCAGATGGTCAGGATCGCGCAAGAGGGAAGTGGTCGGGGGTGGTGGATCAGGGGGAGGAGCGGTCCCCGTAGAAGTAGACGGAACCGACGGGAGGGCGAGGCTCCCGCCGAGCCGCCCTTACGTACAGGCTGCCCACCGGGGTACCCCCCAGTTCTACTGGGGGAAGGCACCCGCCCGCGAGCAAGTCCCTCAAACTGACTTGACTCCCCGCCGCAGAGCGCGCAACTTGCCCCCACAAGGTAGTTGTGTGACGATTGATAAGAGGGCAAATGGTCCGTGACACGCGTTGGGGAATGCGATCGGCTCGAAGTCGACGCGATTGCGCTATGATGCCGTGACGTGCTCGGCGACCTTCCCACAGTAGCACTGTGCGAATCATACCCCCGGTTTGGAGATTCTCGGTGAGTTCCAAGGAACCCGTTAGTTGCAGGAATAACAGCGCGGACAGAGTGGCTTGAATGTCAAGCTCTCCGTCAGTCGAAAGGACGTATCGCCTCGGCCACATCGATCATCGTGCTAATGCCGTATCTATTGACATCGGTAAACCGGAAGGTTGTCATACCGTTCGGCAGAAGGACCCAGTGATTGCCCCCGAATCCCGTACTGACAGGAATCCGATGGATGCGGCCATCCCCGCTGCGATACGGTAATCCGTTGAACCCCAGGTGGTAGGTCACACTGCCGCACTCGGTACTCTCTCCCGTGGGCAATCCGGTTGCATCGGTTCGAAACATAGCTTCCGCCAGCCGGCCGGCGTGGAGTATCTGCCGCCCCTGATGCCGGCCGCCGTTGTGCAGCAGAATCGAGATCTTCGCCACGTCATCGACGGTGGGATAGAGGCCGTATCCAAAGGGGGGAAGACCCACGCTCCCATCTGGCTCGACGGTCCGCATGATCGGCGCGTACACGATTCCTATCGGTCTATAGACCTCCGCGAGCACCATCTCCCAGATGTCGGCATCCGATCCCTCTTTGCTTTTGAGGAAACCGTCCATGGCCGCCGACAGAATGAACGTGTTGATGGAGTTGTAGCGGGCGACCTCGCCCGGCCCCCAGGGATAATTGCCGTAAGAGAACGCGACATCCATCTTCTCTTGCCTGCTCTTCGCACGCAGGAAACTCATGAACTTGGGCTGGTCCTCATCGCCTTGCATGACATTGGGATCCACCAGCTCCGGCATGTTGTCACCGATGCCGGTGGCCATGTTCAGCGCGTCGGCGAAGGTGACCGATTCCCAACCGTCATGAGCGGCTGCGATTGTGACATAGTCTGCGACCTTGAGATCGAAGACGCCATCGCCGTACTTCTCGGCCAGACGCAACAGAGCGATCAATGGTCCCATGGCCTTGGTTAACGAGTACGCTGCATGCCGCATGCCTCGACGGTACGGATAGTCGCCGTAGCGGGTGCCACACGGTTGCAGATACAGAGTGTCGTTCCAGATGAGACCGGTGGCGCTAATCTCCTCGGCTTCGATTCCTCTATTGAACGTTTCCAGCAGTGCGGAATCCGCCTTTTCGCTGAGTGCTGAAAAAGGAAGGATCGGGGTCTGACTCTGCACTTCTTCGGCAAATCGGGCTGCCAGAAGGTTCTTGTTCTCGAGTGAATGAGGCATATAGTCCACGGTTGTGACGCCCCAGAAATCGGCTTTGTACACCGGAGAGGTCTCCTGCGTCACCTGTAAGAATAGAGACGACACTCGTGTCTCATCGTAGGCGAATGTGGCCAGTCCATTATGTGCGTCATTGAAGAGATCGTTCACCAATGTAAAGGGAAAAGACGCCCGCGACATGCCGCTGTCACGCGGTTCGAACCAGACGGTTCCCGGGGAGAGAATAATGCGCCAGTAGCTCCTGTCGCCGTCCGCAAGTATGGCTTCGCGCAATGTCGGTACAAGGTGGGCCTCATGCGTGAAGAAGTCTACGGCAAAACCCGGGAAATAGTCCCATGAATTGGCGGAATCCGCTTCCTCTTCCGGGTTGTGCATCACGAATTCGGGGGCAATTAGTGTGCCTTCGAACTCATGTCTGGCGGATTCCCATCTTCCCAGCGGGGTGAAGTACCGGTTGTTGAGAGGTACCGTGTCCTGGTATTCGGAACGCATGAGTTCCGCACACGTCAGCCTGTCTCTTGGCTGCGCAGGAGGCCCATCAGCAGATTGTCGTTCCCGACAGCCCGGCGATATCAGGGCAAGCGCCACAGCTGCCACCAGCAGAGTCTTTATCGTCGCTCGCATCAGTTTGAACCTCATCGCGTGTCATGGCATTTGCTATACATATGCAGAGTACGTTATCACGCCCGAAATAGTTGCGTACGCACGCCGCCCAAGGGCAGTCTGTTCGTAGAATTACCGGTTCCCTCTCCGGACTCGGACTGACAACGAGGCTACCTCCCTACGGCCCCGCCTCCCCCCGCCGCCCCGCCTCAATCCGCTCCAACAGCGCCGTCGCCTGCGGGTGATCGGGGATTTTCGCGAGGATGGCGTTGAGTTGCGCGACCGGGGTACCCCACAGTTCTACTGTGAGAAGGCATCCACCCGCGAGCACGGCCCACAAACGGACTTGACTCCCCGGCGCGGGGGGCGCAACTTGCCTTCACAAGGTAGTTGTACGTCGATTGATATGAGGGGAAATGGTCCGTGACAGGCGGCAGGCGGTGCGATCGGCTGGAAATCGACGGGATTGCACTATTGTGAGACCGCGAAGCCGTCGGAGACGTTGCCGCAGTAGAACTGTGGGGTACCCGGCGGGGAGGCAAAGATGACGCTTAGAAATCACGGTTCTATTCTGGTCTGGAGCAGGATTTCCAGGTTGCTCTTAGAGTGCGTCAATGGAGTGAGGAGCGCTGTGAGGTTCTGGAAAGGGCATACTGCACTGACATTGTTGCTTCTCATCTCTTTGCCGGCATACGGGACGCAGAACTTCAGCGTGCTGTCCGTAGTGAGGACGTCGTCAACGGCCGAGCCATCGGAGGACACTCCTCACACGTTGTTTACCAGACATGAGTCGGCCAGTGGCAGCTTTGTGTTTGAGGTTCATCCGCTTGGCGGAACCGACGAGGGGGCAGCAGAGGTGAACGTTGTGGACTCCGCTGGAGCAGTATTATGGGAGGGACGTGTTGGAAATGTCAACGTGATGTCGCGCTCGGTACCTGCATTCCTATCGTATTCCAACGTGGCCCCGATTCCTCCAAGCATCTATAATGCTGAAGTTGGCCAGCAGCCAGTCTATCAAAGTAGTATTACAGCCGTGCACCACGCCGCTTCCTCGGTGGATGGTCTCGCCTTTGCGTTGATCGGAGACACAATAGCCGAGGTCATTTCCGCGTACGGCAACGTCATCGCCAGCATTCCTCTTTCAGGCGGTCTTACATGCTACAGCATGTCAGTAGCCGAACGGGGCCAATACCTTGCTTTGGGCGTCGGTGAATCACTGCGTTCACGGGCCACCCAGTCTCCCACAACAGACCCAGTAGATTCCTCTTCTGGGTTTGTCTCCCACCGATCTCAAAGTCGGTTGGGCATAGAGCGGCCAACCAATCAGGTGATGGTTTTTGATACATCTGGGACTGTGATTGCACAATTCGCTACGCCCAATGACGGGCGAGCCAACCCGCGCGTCCTCAGCGTGACATTACACCCGACATCACGGATCGCAATTGCCTCTGACTATGGTGTCTCGGTATGGTCTTTGGAGGGTGAGCTTATGTGGCGCGATGTCGCCACATTCGGCGAACCGCAGGAAGGAGTGTGGTGCCGAGCCCTTTACAGTGCAGCGGACGGAACACTCTACGCCGTGACCACGAATGCTAGACGTGAGTGGAAGTTCTTCGCGTGGGATCTGACGGGAACGTGTCTCGCTGTTCTTCCCTTCGATTTGGGTAGATCTCATGAGGGTCTGAGCGTCGCTGTAGAGGCGTACACTGACTCCATCATTAACATACACACTCCATATGAAAGGGTGCGCATCAAGCGCACCAGGCGCGACTAGTGTACTGGACTGTGAGAAGGCATCCGTCCGCGAGCAGGTTCCACAAACTGACTTGAAAACCCGACACGGGCGGGCGTGGCTCTGACGTCCGTCAGGGCTCGGGAGAGCGGATCGATTGCACGATGCGCGACGACAACCGGATGCTCTCATTGGTGTCGTACCCGATTGTGAGCAACTGGTACATGGAAGCCGACCAAGTAAACCCTGACGGACGTCAGGGCCACCAGTCGTCGAGGATGTTCATTGCGGGGAGCTTGGTTGTCCGGAGAACTCCATCTCGAATCGCAGCCGGCTCTGTCCCGCGGTCTATCGCGCAGCCCGACCAGAACGCCGCGAATACCACCGCGCCGGCCAACCCAATGCACCAACGAAATGCGAACGGCATCTCTACCTCCCGGACTGTTTCCCGGTGCCCGTCCCGAAGCAGACTCACCTACCTTACCGCTCAACCGGCTGGTTATTCCCGTTCTTTTCATTCTCTGGCCGGGTCGCCCGGACTCGTGGTCCGGGTCTCCCGGGCGAGACGCACCGACGGCCGTTGGTGGCACACTGCTCAGACATCCCGGGCACCCGGCGTAGAGGCCGACCGCCGACGATACCGCCCCCACCGTTCGCCGGCCGTAGAGGCAGGTCTAAGACCTGCCCGGCCCCGGCTCAGCACCTGCCAAGGGATCAACCACGGTACCCCCCAGTTCTACTGGGGGAAGGCATGCGTCCGCGAGCCTGGCCAACAAACTGACTTGACTCCCCGGCGCGGTGGGCGCAACTTGTCCCCACAAGGTAGTTGTGTGTCGATTGATTAGAGGGGAAATAATTCGTGACACGCGTTGGGGAATGCGATCATCTTGAAGTCGGCGGGATTGCACTATGATGCGGTGTAGCCGTCGGAGACTCTTCCGCAGTAGGACTGTGGGGTACCCGGTGCTACATTACAACCGACCCTCTGAGGGGTGGTGCGTTGAGTTCTCCTGAGGCGTCACACCGCTCTCAGCATGGGTCTAGCCTGGGCTGTCCCATGTGAACTGAGCCATACCAGGGGCTTAGACCATGAACATATACTTCACCAATGTATTCAAGGTTACGCAGGCGCAGTTGGATCGCTATGGCGCCTTCAACATCTCCCTACTCTCAGACCTTCCCTTATTCATCGATCCCTTCCTACTATTCAATAGCCGCAAGAAACGGTATCAGCGGCTTCATGCTGGCATAATCGAGTATCTACGATTCCTTCGCCACAGAGCCCAATTGTCTGACTTGGACTCCCACCTAATTGACGCTTGGTATCGATTTCCAGAAGTTACCCAAACCTGGTTGGGCTTCTCGGAATCAGGCAATAGGGGGCGAGGCCTCGGCAGAGAGTTTGCAGTCTCACTACACACTAATCTCTATAGGATATTCGATGATTTCGGTAGTGAAACGATAACGAAGGGTAGCCATCTCGAGAAGCTGTGCCTCATCAAGGATCGAGTAGGAAGAGACAATATAAGCGACTTCACGACGAATCTAATCTTAGCCTTCCTACTGGAGTACACTCAGACATTTGCCCGGCAGCATATTGCCCAGGGTCTGCGACGAGTTGTAACAGTCAACAAGGCGCGATTCAACTACGACACCGAGACCTGGGAACGAGACACTTATGATTTGCCTTGGCACCAGAACGACTACGTCATTCTGGTGCCGAAGGATATTCTGACAAGAGATGAAACCTGGATAAACCGGACTGACTTGACTCGCGACTTTGCGCAAATCCCAACAGCTATACCCAATGCACAATTAAGATGGCAAATCGACAACTACTTCCGGCGCGTGCTCCCACAGGAGCCGTCGAAGGAAGAGCGGAAGAGAGCCATCAGACTCACGGTTCGAAAATTCCCACAGTTGATTGACTACTACATACTTCATAAAGAGACACGGGGCGATGTTGCGGTGAGCGTAAGCTCTCAGAGGGTCAGAGAGTCCCATCACTTGTATGTCCAACAGTTCGGCTCACTTCCAGAGATCCTCTCCAAGAACACTGATTTCTATCAGTGTGAAGGTACAACGTATGAGGAAGCCCACATGAGAGTAGCTTTTCTCAAGGACGTTATTGAGAACAAGGGCGGTCACAGAATCTTCTACCTGAATGGCGTTCCTGTACGGCGCGAGTCAGATATTCACATTCTCTTCAGGCTCACTTGGCTGGCGACCCCGTCTGACGTTGGTAGAGAAGTAAACAACGGCCGCGGCCCTGTCGACTTCAAGATCTCGCGTGGCGCAAAGGACAAGACCCTTGTTGAATTCAAATTGGCGAGAAATTCACAGCTCAGGAGAAACCTCAGGTCGCAAGTGAGGATCTATGAAAGGGCGAGTGACGCGAAGAGATCAATCAAGGTCATTTTCTACTTCTCGGAGTCAGAACTAAAGAAGGTGAATGAGATACTGAGAGACCTCGATTTAAAGACTGATCCAGACATAGTCCTGATTGATGCAAGAAGTGACAACAAACCATCGGGGTCGAAGGCCTAGGGAATCGCTCATCCAACAGGATGACATTCATCATCTGCAAGCATCGGTTGAGCGTAAGCGTCCCTAAGAATCGGCAAGTCAGTGTAGGCCAGGCGCCCTCGCCTGGCGTCGTGCAT
>DATKYL010000055.1:0-5201 GCA_035528515.1 Acidobacteriota bacterium
GTCTGATTTCGTAGGTCAAAATGGAGTTGGGACGGGGTCCCCCGAAGCCACGCTCACCCGCCCGGTGCTGAGCCGCCCGAAGACTGTCCGGGATCGACGACTTGGTGCGATCAACGAATCGCTCGAAACGCTCCATTTGGATCGTGATGTTTGATTGCGCATCGGCGGTCTGAGTCTGTGTTGCATCACCTCCGCATCCTCTCGCAAATGAGAGTACTGCGATCACCGCGACGATTGCGGTTCCAAAGGCTGTCATCCACAGACGAAACGCCGTCGATAGCTGTTTCTTCGTGCCCACTACTGAACTCCCGTATGCCGGGTCTATGATTGCGACTGATTCTACCTTTAGCCAACAACTAATTGCGCTGATGACAGCGGGAGCCGCGGCACCACTCTCTTGGCCGGTACGACCGCGGCTTTCGATCGCGAGAATCGAATGATCTTGGTCGCTCTTTGGTCGCTCTAATGTCCCTCTCGCGAACCGCCACCCGTTCCTATGGCCCTACGTATCAAGGGATTAGGAGGCATTCCGTTGAATCGCGGCGACTGGTAGAGAAAATCCTGTACGTTTCCCCGGATTGGCCGTAGAATATAGTGCGGTCACACCTCGTCCCATGATGGGGCCTCTGGCCGGAACATTTGCCCCTCGGGACCGTCGGTTCCGGGGGGCCGTTTTTATCTCATCACGAATCCATAGTGATCATACCGCGACGCCTGCAACTTCAGAATCGGCCTGAGTGCTGTGAAGATTCTGTGCATGCCCCACTTGCGCTGCTGTTTGGTTGAATCATGCCGAAGTCGACATAGCCACGTCAGAATGTCCGCGAGTTGAACGAAATACGAGTGAGCGGAATCGCGGAAGAAGGGGTCCTCGATGATCTTGACGACAGGCTTGTGAATTGAACTCCCGGGCTTAATCTGGCTTGGGATCGGGTTGAAGGCCATCATGCGGCGAGCGATCTTCCTGACCGTATACTCATGCCCCGCGTCTGCCACTATGATACCGTGCTCCGGGCGTGCGAGAAGATCGTTCTCGAAACGTTGGATGAGGCGACTCCAGCAGATTTCAAGGACATCCTTCCTAAGCGGCATTGACACCACGAAGACCTCAAGTTGAGTGCAATTCCGGATTGCGAATGCGATGTCCCGAAAGAAAGCACGGCGCTGAGGGTAGCCAAATGTCAGATGACGATCACGAACAATCCCCGTGTTTCTCCATATCTCATTTGCGTGCCATTCGTCACGCAGCTTGATTCCATACTGCGTAGCAATGTGACGCCGAAGCTGAACGATCTTGCCGAACGCAATTCGCCAGTCAAGATCCGAAAGGCTGATTCCGACTAGTGTGCAGTGGCTGTTGCCCAGAGACTCGTCGACGTACAGAAACCGCATTGACTTCCCCCAGACTCGCCAGTATCCCCACAGTGTCTGACCCAGCTCATTTTCGTCGTTCGACCCCCAATATGCCGTCCATGCCCCGCCGAAAGCAAGACCATCCCCCCGCATCTCACCTTGCCGCCCCGATCAGGTCTGGGTTTATTGGGGCAACTTGATGCCCCGATGGGGCAGGCTTGGGAGGTGAATGTCGATGAGTGGGATTGTTGTACTGCTCGTGCTGATTGCCGTTGTGGTTGTGGTCGGGCTTTGGGTGGTTGGGATCTACAATGCCCTGGTGCGGCTGCGGGTGCAGTCGGATACGTCGTGGTCGGACATTGATGTCCAGCTTAAGCGGCGTTATGATCTGATTCCGAACATTGTCGAGACGGTCAAGGGTTACGCCGGGCACGAGAAGGATACGCTCGAGAGCGTGGTGCAGGCCCGGGCGCAGGCGATGGCCGCGCAGGGTCCGGCGGCGAAGTCGCAGGCCGAGGGAATGCTGACCGGCACCCTCAAATCCCTCTTCGCGCTCGCCGAGAATTACCCGCAACTGCGCGCGGTCGAGAGTTTCAAGGAACTCCAGGCGACGTTGAGCCAAATCGAAGAGGCGATCCAGAGCGCGCGGCGCTACTACAACGCGGTGGTGCGCGACCTCAACACCAAGATCGCCCAGTTCCCGTCGAACATCATCGCCGGGATGTTCAACTTCAAGGCGCGCGAGTTCTTCGAGCTCGATTCGCTCGAAGAGCGCGCCGCGCCGCGGGTCGACTTCGGCTCCGGGGAGAAGTGAGTGCGGGGCGGGGTGTCTGTTGTGGCGACACGGTGTCCCCTCACCGCGACGGGTGGCCCGGACGTTCGTCCGGGTTTCCCAGGGCCATCTCCCTTTCTCAGGTTGATGAAGGTGCGACTCATGTCAAGAGGGTGACTGGCGGTCTTCAGGGCTCTTTGAGACCCGGACGAACGTCCGGGCCACCCTTGATAGGTTTGGTCATGGAACCCTGGTGGCACAGACATTCCTGTCTGCGATCTGAAATCGGTCAGGGGGGATCATGAAACGGATATACCTCACGGCAATTCTGATCACCGCGATTCTGCTGATCGCCACGCCGTCGGCGTCGGCTCGATCGATGGAGATCACCAGGTTCGACGCCGGGATCACCGTCAACCTCGATGCCTCGATCGCGGTGACCGAGGTGATCGACTTCCGCTTTACCGGGTCGTGGAACGGGGTCTACCGCAGTATCCCGGTGGATTACCGGACGCCGCAGGGGTTCAACACCTCGCTCGTCCTCGATGTGGTCGGCGTGTACGATCCCGACGACAACCCGTACGAGTACGAAGTACACCGCCGCGATCATTATAAAGAGATCAAGATCTATATCCCCGGGGCCCGCGATTCCAACCGGCGGGTCGTGATCAAGTACCGTGTGTCGAATGCGCTCGGGTTCTTCGACAAGCACGACGAGCTGTACTGGAACATCACCGGCGATGAGTGGGAGTTCCCGATCCGGTCGGCGAGCGCGACGATCATTCTGCCGCGCGAGGCTCAAGGCGTCCGCGCCGCCGCCTACTCGGGCGGGTACGGCTCGCGGGACAGCGATGTCGATGTTGCGGTCGCCGGGAATGTGATCAACTTTGCGATGCGCCGCCCGTTGTCGTTCCGCGAGGGACTCACCGCGGTCGTCGGCTGGGAGAAGGGGCTGATCCGCGAACCCTCGGTGCTGGCCAAAGGGTGGATATTCCTCCGTAGCAACTGGCCGCTGCTGCTCCCGGTGCTGGCGCTGATCATCATGTTCCGTCTCTGGTACACCCGCGGGCGCGACCCACGTCTGCGCCCGATCACAGTCCGCTATGAGCCGCCCGACAATCTCTCGCCTGCCGAAGCCGGGACGCTGATCGACAACGCCGCCGACATGCGCGATATCACCGCGACCATCGTCGATCTGGCGGTGCAGGGTTTTCTGGAAATCGAAGAAACCGAGACATCACAACTGCTGGGGCTGATCAAATCCCAGGAGTATATCTTCCACCTGAAGAAGCCGTCGGCAGAGTGGGAGGGTTTGCGGGGCCATGAGCAGCAGTTGCTCAGTGCCCTATTCGAGGGAGGGTCGCTTACAACCGTCGGGCTGTCCACCCTCCAGAACAAGTTCTACCGCTTCCTTCCCGGTATCCGCGACCGGATTTTCGCCGCCCTTCTGAAGCGGCACTATTACCGCCGGCGCCCCGACAGTGTCAAGGGGGGGTACATCGTCTTAGGGATCTTCATCGGCATTATCATCGTCGCCGGGGGATTGACGATCGGCGACGGCTGGGGCATTTCCCCGGTAACGGCGATTGCGTCGGGCATATTGACCCTCGCCGTCATTGCCGGTTTCGGCGTGATCATGCCGGCACGCACGGTGCAGGGAGCGGCGGCGCTCGAAGGGGTGATGGGCTTCGCCGAATTCCTCGAACGGGTCGACACTGACAGGTATGAACGTGTCGAGATGACCCCCGCTCTGTTCGAGCGTTTCCTGCCGTACGCGATGGCGTTCGGTGTGGAGAAGCACTGGGCCCAGGCCTTCGACTGGATCTACAAGTCCCCGCCGCAATGGTACCGTGGCCGGGATGTCGGGACCGGATTCCGTCCCTACCTATTCGCCGCCAGTCTCAATCAGATGAGCGCGCGCGCCACTCAGACCATGGCATCCAGCCCGCGCGGCAGGGGCGGCTCGGGCTTCGGCGGCGGGGGAAGTTCGGGTGGCGGCGGCGGTGGCGGCGGAGGACGAGGATTCTGAGCGGGAGAACCGCGCCGGGAAAGAGCACATACTCCTGAGCGTCTTAGAGAACGCCGGGTGCCCCAGAGTTATGGGGGCCCGGAACCTGCTGGGATTGATTGCAGCGGTCGCGCGAGCACTCTGGTACACTGCGAACGGAGAGCGAGCATGAGAAGATCCGGACTTGCCGTATTGATGATCCTGGCGGTGCTGGCGGGCTTCAAGAGTCGGACACAGGCGGCCGGGAATGACACGAACCTATCGCCGCAAGACTCATCGTCTTCGACCCTGCAGTTGGAGGATTTCGAGCGACGTATCGGGCCGCTGGTCGTCAAAGGCCGGCCGTTCACTGTCGTCCTGCAAATGAAGCGGATCGTCGGCCCCGATTCGACGGCCGGCCGGAAGTTCCGCGAGACACTGGTCCGGTTCGAGATTCGGGACACCGGCGACACCGCCGTTTTCGCGAGGTCGTTCCCCTATGAGATCTGGGGGGAGAGTTTCTCGGAGACGATGTATGCCTGGCCGCGGCTTCTGGAGGGGAACGAGGGGAGCGGCATTCTGGTCTCTTACGGTTTCGTGCCCACCGCCCCTCTCTGCGGCAGTAGCTGGCAGGTCTTCGGTCTTTTCGACGGCAGGTTGGTCCCTTTCAGCAAGCCGCTTGCGATGTACGGCGAGCTGATCGACCCGAATCCCGCGGCCGAGATCATGAGGACCGAGACCGAACCCGATCTGCAGGCGGACGTGCTCCGTTTCCGCGTCTGGACCGGGAACTTCTTCGTGATCGTCCCGGCGCGTGTGGACTGGATGCAGGCGCTCGTGCGCCCCGCCTGGCGCTGCGGTCGGATGACCGCGGAAGGTCTGAAGCCGCTCTGCCGTTTTCGTGTCGAGGCCGAACGGCGCAGGTCCGGGCAGGACCTGACCTTCGTACGGATGTTTCACGGTCCGGACGAAGACGGCATCGCCCGGCATATCGTCGTGAAGCAGGACTCAGAGGTAGAGTTTCTGGAGGCCGAGGCGGAGTTGATCTGGGACGAGGGCGAATACGGTGTCGGCATCGATGTCTCCCGT
>DATKYL010000056.1:0-5341 GCA_035528515.1 Acidobacteriota bacterium
GAACACTGGGGAAGCCGTCGCACTCCGGGTCACCGTGGCAGGGACAGGTACAGGGATCGCAGACATCACCGATCCCGTCGCCGTCGGAATCCGTCTGATCGGGATTGGCGATGCCGGGACAATTATCCGTGCCGTCGGCGATATAACCAGCGGGCTGATCGCACTGCGCCACCGTGATCGCCGGGTCGCCGAATCCGTCGTCGTCGGTGTCGGCATACCAGGTGGGCGGGGTGTTGAATGGATTGTGATCGTCGCAATCGCAGCCCGCCCCGTAACCGTCCTCGTCGGCATCGGTCTGGTCGGTGTTGGCGACCAACAGGCAGTTATCGCAGGGATCACCCACCAGATCGCCGTCGGCATCGGATTGCGCGGGATTGTGAATGTCCGGGCAGTTGTCCTCGGGGCAGGTGTTGGCGGCATACCCGGGGTTGCCGAAGCCGTCGCCGTCGGTGTCGGTGCATTCATCGCAGGCATCGTCGATTCCGTCGCCGTCGACATCGATCTGGGCCGGATTCCACGCGTCGGGACAATTGTCGATCGCGTCGCAGATGCCGTCGGTGTCGGGATCTGAGCATGCTGTCTGGACATACTTGATCGTGACGTAGTCGGTATAGTCGCCGCTGAACTCTCCCTTGCCGGCCACGTAGACATTCAGGTCGGCATCCACATCGAGGCCGACCGGTGCGGTGCGGAAAAAGTCCGGCTCATCGTACATAGCCGTCCACAGCAGGACACCCTCGGCGCTGTACTTCAGTGTGACGAACATCCCATCCACCCCGCCGACCACACTGGCGCCGGTGATGTACACGCTCCAGTACTCATCGAGGCTTAGGTCAACGGCCATATCCTTTGACCCCGCGACGGCATCATACCGCCGCTCCCAGAGCAGGTTGCCGGTCGAGTCATATTTCAGGGTGACAAAGTCCAGGTCCGTTCCCACGCCCATGCTGGTGCCGACAACATGCACATTGCCGCAGGTGTCCACCGCCACCGCCTGCGCCGTGTCGGCGCCGTTCGCCGGGCCGTTGTACCGCCTTACCCAACACTCGTCGCCGTCGGGACTGTACTTCAGGGTGGCGATGTCCATTCCGGTGCCGTCACCCAGACTTGTTCCCGTCACGTACGCGTTCCCCGCAATATCGACAACCAGGGCGTAGGCGGCCCCGGCGCCACCGGCATAGAATCGCGCCCAGAGTTGGTTGCCGTCGGTGTCGTATTTCACCGTGTAGTAGCCGGAGCCGGTGGCGAAGATGTTCCCCTGGCCGTCCAGGTCCATTGCGAAAGCTCTGTCATTTGTCGTCTCGCCGTAGATCGTGTCCCACCGCAACTCGCCCCCGGCGCTGTATTTGAGCATGACACAGGACTCATCCCACATGTTGTATGTCCAACCGGAGAGCACGATGTCCCCGTAGGGATCAAGCTGGATCGCGGTGGGCCAGAAGAAATCGCCACCCTCCCAACGAACCCCCCAATCAAAATCGCCGGCCGAATCGATCTTCATGATGTTGTCCCCGCCGTAGAGCGCTACGTACACGTTGCCGAGAGGATCCACGTCCAGGGCAAAGCCTCGCTGAGCCGAGAAATTGCGGTTGATCCAGGCCAAGGTACCATCAGTGCTATACTTCAACGTCACGCAGTCGTAGTCCGTGATGTCGCCGTAGCTGGAGCCCGTGACATAGACGTTGCCGTCATCGTCAACGTGCATCGCGTAGGCGTTGTCGTAGTTGCGAGGACCGGTGTATCGCCGCACCCAGGCGGTGTCTACCTCCAACCCCGGGCCGGGGTATGTGCCGCAGACGTCGTGACTGTCGATATCGACAGCGACGGCGGAGTCGGTGACGGAGCGAGCGCCCCCCACAGCCACCGTCGGCAAGATCAGTGCTATGCCGACAACGACCAAGGCTACCAGAGCCGAGAACGCTGCCCTGATTCGGGATCGTGAAAGCATGGAATCACCTCCGTAGGCTGATTTGCCGTCGATCGCACAAACACGCCTATGGCGCACAAGGATCGCAGAATTCGATATTCGGATCGCCTCCGCGGAAGGTCACATTCACGAACTTGACGACATCGATGACGTTCGTGAAGTAGGAACAGCCGACATCTGTTCGCTCAAAAGGGCAGTTGGGATCAAAGACCGGTGGTGTGCTGCGGAAGGCGGTGTTGACCGCCCGGACCACGTCCAGCACGTCGGTCACACCGTCACACTCCGGGTCGCCGTGGCAGGGACAGGAGCAGGGCGGGGGGGTGACGGTGATCTCCACTTCCATCGTGTCCACCAGGTGACCGTCGGTGGCGACCAGGAAAGCCGTCTCGGGGCCGAGGTCACCAATCAGGGGTTCGAGAGTCAGGACGCCGTGGCCGTTCCCGGAGTCGGAGAAGGATGCGAAATCGGGGAGATCCAAGGGCCAGAGTCCCGGGACTGTACAGTTGGGGTCCGAAGCGGCGATGAGGACCTCGAGGATCTCGGTTTCGGGCACCGAAACCGGTGCCACCGGCTCAAACACGGGGGGCAACGGTTTGCTGATGTAGATTGTCAGGTAGTCGCTGTTCTGCGACAAGACCTCGATCGTGACGCCGCTGGGGCCGGTATAGCCGTCGCTCGACGGCGTCGTGGTCGGCGACAGGACCGTCTGTCCCGGATCATCCGGCGAGAACAGCGCCCCGATACGGAACTCGTAGGGATACCACCACTCGGTAAATTCCGAGCCGTCCCACGGATGCGCCGGGTCGTAGCCGGCGTCGACGGTCAGCACGGCGTAGTTCGGATACTGCGGCAAGCCGTCGTTGGGATAGACTTTATCGTCGACGTGGAGGATCAGGAGTCCCTGGTCGAGCGTGTCGGGTCCCGGTGTGAACCAGGGACAGTACGCAGAGAAGTCTGAGTTGAGATGGTCGAATATCGCCGATGAGTGCGAATTGCGGTACTCGAGGAGAAAGTACTCGGTGCCGTCGTCCGTGATCGGGATCTTGAAAATGTTCTGCGTACTGTACGTTTCGATATTGTAAAGATCGTAGGTACCCTCGAGGCACGGCGGTACTTCCGTCGTCGCCCAACCTAACGCTATCCGCGACCAGGCGGAGAAGTGTGACGGGCAGGTGAGGTTCCCGTGCGACATGATGTGGTATCCGGCGTATCCCATCACGTCCCAGTCGATCAGCGGATGATCATTCTGATCGTTCGGGGTGAAGTAGGTCGTCGTGTCGAGTTTTCCGCCGGTGTCGTAGAGATCCGGGAGCCCAAGAATATGACCGTACTCGTGACAGAAAACACGGATCGAGATAATGTCGCCGTTGGCGTGCTCCTCAGCCTGCATCGACCAGCCTTCGATAGCCACGCCGTCGGCGGTCGGGATGTTCATTCCGAGGTAGGCGTGCGACCAGATGTCTTCGGGGTTGTGCGTGTCTTCCTGTCCCGGTCCGGCGTGGATGAGCCACATCGCATCGACGTATCCGTCGCCGTTGCCATCGTAGTCCGCGAAATTCACGTAGGGGTCAATGGTTCTGATGATCTCGAAAATGTCGTACAACTCGTCGTAGTCGGACGCCAGCGTGACCCAGCCGACGACGTCGCCGGTGATGTTGAAGGCGCCGTAGGAGACCTCCTGGAAGTAGTCGTTGACGCTTCCGGTCGGGTAGAGGCCATCGGAATACAAGAGAGCGTCGTAGGCTTCGCGCGGATGAAACAAGGGGTCGGCAAGGTGGTCCGGCCATTCCACGAGCACCGTGAGGACGCGTCCCGTTTCCGGGGTGAGCGACTTCGTTGCGGGACTGCCGATCGGCGGTTCCCTGGTCTGCCATTTGGGGTCGATCCCCGTCATCTCCTCGAAGCGGTCGGCAGGGATGTCATAGACATGGAACTTCTCGGGGTAGATGGTCAATTTCTCCCCGTATGCCGTGGTGATGGTGACCGTGTCGGGCGGCGGAGTGCGCTGGGCCACCGCCGTGGGAGTCGACAGAGCAATACCGATGAGTGTGACAACTCCTACGAGAACAATCGTGGAGCGCGTCGAGATAGCGAGAGACATAGAGACCTCCCAGCATAGCGTCCGGCCGCGCGATGATCCCGGCGCCGAACGCGGTCAGTGGGGCTTTGCCACCAGCCTAGTATAATGCCAATATGCGGTCTTTCCAATATCAGAAACCCCGCACACGTCGTGCGGGACCGGCTCGGTCACGCGGCTCGCTCGTATAGCGATCCTGTTATGAGACAGCGACTAACGTGTGGGCGCGGTGCGGCCCACGCCGTTCCAGGCCCGCCTGAAGAGGACGGCTTGCGAAGGCAGGCGTATCGGGGGAAAGAGTGCTGGGCGATATAGGAAGCCCGCGGATCGTCGATCCGCGGGCTCGCAAGTTCAGTGGCTGGATACTGCTACGGCGCGCAGGGATCGCAGTACTGGACAGCCGGGTCCCCGCCGCGGAAGGCGACGTTGACGAACTTGACCACGTCAATCACGTTCGTGAATCCGCTGCAGTCCACGTCGGTCTGCTTATACGGGCAGTTGGGGTCGAAGACCGCCGGCGCACCGCGGAAGGCGACGTTGACCGCCCGAACCACATCCAGCACGTTGGTCACACCGTCACACTCCGGGTCGGCGTGACAGGGGCAGATGCAGGTCGGCACGGTGACCGTGATCGCCACTTCCATCGTGTCCGCGAGCGACCCGTCGCCGGCGATCAACGTCGCGGAATAGCCGCCGGCATCACCCCAGTCGGGGGTGAGCGTCAAGACACCGTGGCCATTCCCCGAGTCAGCGAACGATCCGAATGCGGGCAGTGTCAGTGGCGAGAGGACCGGATCGGTGCAGTTGGGGTCTGCGGCGATAACGAGGACTTCGCGCGTCTGGTGCTCATCGACCGTTATCGGGGCGAGTGCGTCGAACGCGGGCGCGCTTGGTTTGCTGATATAGACCGTTATGTACTCGTTGTTCTGCGACAGAACCTCAATCGTGATACCGCTCGGGCCGGTGTAACCGTCACTCGACGGTGTCGTGGTCGGCGACAGGACGGTCTGTCCCGGATCATCCGGCGAGTACAGCGCCCCGACGCGGAACTCGTAGGGGTACCACCACTCGGTGAATTCCGAGCCGTCCCACGGATGCGCCGGGTCGTAGCCGGCGTCAACCGTCAGCACGGCATAGTTCGGGAAATCCGGCCAGCCGTCGTTGGGATAGACTTTATCGTCGACGTGGAGGACCAAAAGTCCCTGATCGAGCGTGTCGCGCCCCGGCGTGAACCAGGGACAGTAGGCGGAGAAATCAGAGTTGAGATGGTCGAACTGCGCCGATGAACGCGGGTTGCGGTATTCGAGCAGGAAGTACTCGGTGCCGTCGTCCGTGAT
>DATKYL010000057.1:0-2253 GCA_035528515.1 Acidobacteriota bacterium
AAATTGTTAAAACTTTATCTGAATGAGCGCATTCGTTAAGGAAATGTAAAGAAATAGCACTTT
This sequence comes from Acidobacteriota bacterium, assembly GCA_035528515.1. Classification (GTDB taxonomy): domain Bacteria; phylum Zixibacteria; class MSB-5A5; order WJJR01; family WJJR01; genus DATKYL01. Next base: position 64 of record DATKYL010000057.1, read on the forward strand.
CGGCATAACGAGAGAGACATTCTGCCAATGGAAAAGGGCGTTCGAGAAACACGAAGATGAAAGTCTGGTGAACCGCAAACCTGGTTCTCAACCAGGAACCTCGTGTGCTTCCGACCGGTACTCTTGAAACGGATAGAGTTTCTAAAGGAGAACGATACCTGCCGGTTCTACGACGTCGAAGGGAATCTCCAATCGATCAGTGTGCCGGCGGGATCCCCGGTATTCAGCTTCCGCCAGGTGCCCATCATCTATACCCTGAGTAAAGCGAGTCATGGATTCGTGTTACAACCGGCGACGGGATGGCGTCCGAACAATCCGGCGATAGGCTCGATGGCGGAACCAGCCGGAAACTCTTCGATAGACTCGGTTGCGTCTCACGGATAGATGTCGGTGCACAGGGAACAATGGCCTGTGCGCGTGATTCCCGGAAAACCGGCGGCCCCGATCGAGCAAGGTCGCCGGTTTTTCTCCTCCCGCTGATATGCTCTGAAGAATCAGGCACAGCGAAGCCAAATATCCTACCAGAGAAGACAGTGGTCCAGGCCGTTTCCTGGCTTCTCAGTTTTCAACATCCTAGTGGAGACTAGATACTCAGGTACATCGGGTTCAAGCACGCCGATACGCCGCCTCTACGCTATCATCCTCCGCCCCGGCTCTGCCGGTCACCTCTCGGGCGAGCCGGGAACTCCGCGCACATTACCTCATTCGCTGGACCCATATGTCCAGATTTGCGTCGATCCAGCCCTGTCTGGCCACGGCGCCGGGCCGCGCGAGATCTTGACATGGATTCGAATCTCCTATAGAGTATACATTACCGACGTTGACCGCGATGCGCACTGCGCCGGGCACGGTGAAGGCAGATCGTAGCACAGGCGACGGATGCTGCGGTACAATGGCCCGATCCTGTTCAGGCCCGGGTCCGTGATGGTCCAATCCGTCCAACGGGAGGTGTGGACGACGAAGACGGCGACACGCAGCGTTCCGGCCAAGGTCCCGGCGGCATTTCGCGTCGTCCTAGCCCTGATCCCCATTCTCCTGCTGCTGTTCCTGGAAGGGGGCCTGCGCATCGCCGGGGTCGCGCGACCACCGCGCTACTTCCTATCGCAGGAAATCGGCGGGCGGACGCTGCTCTGGCCCAACCCCGAGATCGGCAAGCGCTTCTTCTCACCGTCGGTCGGTCGCGTGATCCCAGTCCCAAACGCCCAGATCATCGCTGAGAAGAAGTCTTCCGGCCGGCGCCGCATCCTCTGCATCGGGGCGTCGACGATGGCCGGATTCCCCTTCCCCGTGCACGGCGGCTTCCCGGCGCTCCTGGAGCAGATACTTAACGAGCGCGATCCCGCCGTCCGGACGGAGGTAATGAACTGCGGCCTGACCGGGATCAGCAGTGCGACCGTGGCCGATCTCATCGACGAGATGCTCCTCGCGCGGCCCGATGCGCTGGTCGTCTACCTCGGGCACAACGAGTTCTACGGCGCGGGGGGAGTGATCGCCCTGCGCTCGCCGATCGCCTCCCTGACCGAGCGGCTGCGGGGCCTGCGCCTCTACCGCGCGCTCGAATCGATCCTCGACCGGAAGCCGGAGCGCAAGCCGGGCACCCTGATGGAGCGGCTCGGCGCCCGATCGAGCGTGGCACCAGACAGCCGCTTGCGCCGGGTCGCGAGCGATCGGTTCGCCCGCAATCTCGATACCATTCTCGATGCGGCCGCACGCGCGGGAGCGCGCGTGATCCTCTGCGAGGTCGCATCGAACGAGCGCAACCTCTATCCGTTCGGATCGGAACCGCCATTGGGTTCGGTCGCGTCCGCCGTCCGCAACTGGCGCAGCGACATCCCCGGAGTGACGGCGGCGCGGGCAAGCCTCCCCGCGCTCGAAGCCGCTGCCGCACGGGACACAACCGGCGCCGCTCTGCGCTTCCTCCTGGGGACCGCGCGCCTGCTAACCGAGGACCCGGGCGGCGCGACCGATCTGCGCGCCGCCCGCAATCTCGACACCGTCCCGTTCCGCGCTCCCGATACGATCAATCGCGTGATCCGAGACAAGGCCTCTGAGCGCGGTCTGACGCTGGTTCCCAGCACGCGGGTCCTCGCCGATGCCGCTCCATATGGGGTCACCGGCGAGGAGTCGTTCGTCGAGCACCTGCACCTCACCATCGCCGGGAATGCGAGGATCGCATCCGCCACGGCGGAC
>DATKYL010000058.1:0-3990 GCA_035528515.1 Acidobacteriota bacterium
TCCAACGGGCACGGGCGCGGCGATATCTGGCAGCCGGCGGTCAGCCGCATGGGTTCGCTGTTCATCACCACCGATGCCCCGGTGCCCTATGAGCAACTGCGCGAGCAACTCCTGACCGCCTGTCGTGAGGCCGGCAAGGAATACGGTCTCATTTTCGAGGACATCGCCTCCGGTGAAACCAACACGTCGTCGTACGGTGTGCAAACCCTGCGCGTCCGACCGCGCGTCGTCAAGAAGGTGTATGTCGCCGACGGCCGCGAAGAACTGGTGCGCGGCGTGGATCTGATCGGAACACCCTTGGCGATCCTCGAAAACATCGCCGCCGCCGGCGACGATCCCGGTGTGTTCAACGGGGTGTGCGGTGCCGAATCAGGCTGGGTTCCCGTGTCTGCGATCGCGCCCAGCATTCTCATATCAGAAGTGGAAGTGCAGCGACGGGATCGCAATCTGAAGCGGGGACCGATTCTGCCCCCGCCCCTGCACGACCCGCAGATGTAGGAGACGGGACGCCGAACGTGACGGGCACGGTATGTTGACACCCGTCGGATCGGCCGTATCTTAAGAATAGCAGGTTGCGCCGGCATCGGACCGGGTCGCGCTTTTTCTCGCCCCCGCACCACTGAGTGATTGGAAGACACCATGCTGCGACGGATTCTTGTGACGGTATCCATTGTGTTCGCCTTATCTCTGCCGGTGTCGGCGGCTTCACGTGACGCGGGCGGCGTCGATACATCCTCCCCGAGCCAACGGCACGCCTGGGAGGGGGCGGCCAAGGCGAACGCGCTGGCACCGCGACTGGCGGCTGTTTCCCGCACGGCACTCGTTGTCGATCAGGGCGGCTTCGACGCGGTCCACTACGATCTCGATCTGACCATCGATGAGACCGCCCATGAGATCGCTGGCCGGGTCGCATTGCGCGCCCGGGCCCGCGTGGCTGGCTTTGACGCTCCCTCGCTCAATCTTACCGACAGCCTGATCGTAGACTCGGTCTTCTCGTTTGGACGGTCGGTCACATGGCTGCACGCCGACGGGTTTGTCTATGTAACCCTCGATTCGCTCTACGGTCTGGCTGAAGAGTTCGACGTTACGGTCTACTATCACGGCCACCCGCCCACGGGTGGATTTCAGGCGCTGGCATTCGGCTCCCACAACGGGACGCCGGTGATCTCCAGCCTCTCGGAACCGTATTACGCGCAGTCGTGGTGGCCGTGCAAGGACACGCCGTCGGATAAGGCGGACTCGGCCGACATGCGCGTGACGGTCAACAGCGCCTTCTACGCCGTCTCCAACGGTACCCTGCGCGACTCGACCGACAACGGAGACGGCACGACGACCTACTGGTGGCACGAGGAGTATCCGATCACCACCTATCTGATCTCGGTAGCCGTCACCGATTACGCGCGCTTCGACCGCTGGTACCACTACGGTCCGGGGGACGCCGATTCAATGCCCGTGCGTTTCTACACCTATCCCGAGTTGCTCTCAACGGCCGAGACAGCCTGGCCGATAGCGGTCGATCAGATCGATTTCTTCGCGGAGACCTTCGGTGAATACCCCTTCCTGAGCGAAAAGTACGGCATCGCCCACTTCACCTGGGGCGGGGCGATGGAGCACCAGACCGTCTCGTCGCACACCGCCTCAAGTTTCGGGTTCAGCACCTACCTGATCGCGCATGAACTGTCGCACCAGTGGTGGGGCGACATGATCACCTGCCGCGACTGGCATCACATCTGGCTCAATGAAGGGTTCGCCTCCTACGCCGAAGCGCTGTGGGCCGAGCACATCGGCGGCTTCTCATCGTATAAGAGCTACATGACGAGTATGACCTATCTGGGCAGCGGACGGATTTACATCGACGACACGACCAGTCTCTGGAACATCTTCAGTCTGCGGGTCTACGACAAGGGCGCCTGGGTGCTGCACATGCTGCGGGGCGTCTTGGGCGACGCGACGTTCTTCGACGTGCTGCGAACTTACTACGGCCATCCCGATCACCAATACAAAGACGCGGTGACCGAGGACTTTCGCGACATCGCCGAGGCGGTCTCCGGCGTCGATCTGGACTGGTTCTTCGAACAGTGGATTTACGGGTACTACTATCCGGACTACACCTGGTCCTGGTTTGCCGAACCGGACGGGTCCGGCGCCTGGGCGGTGTATTTGCATGTTGAACAGACGCAGAGCACCGACCCGCAGGTTTTCCAGATGCCGCTCGAGTTTTCTTTATTGGGGGACAAGGTCGCCGACACGACATGGGTCTGGAACGCCGCGCGACGGACCGACTATACGCTGACGCTGCCCTTCGAGCCGGGAACGGTCCGATTCGATCCGAACAACTGGGTGCTCGACGCTGCGAGTTTGACGACGTACGGCATCCGATTTCTGACCGATTCGCTCGTCGATGGGGATCAGTTCATCGCCTATGACGATACCCTGGTCGCCAAGGGCAGTGACCCCGGTGTCCCCTGTACATACCATGTTGCCGGTGGCGCCCTGCCGGACGGTCTCGCGCTGGATGATCTCACCGGCGTCATCAGCGGGATCCCCACCAGCTCGGGGACATTTGAAGTCCAGTTCCGCGCCGATGGGGAAGTCGACGGACTCCCCGTGTCCGGGTATCGATCCCTGAGTTTCCAGATCACCGCAGGGGCGTACGTTCCCGGCGACCTGATCGGCGACCGGGTGCTGGATGTTCTCGACGTCGTCGCGCTGGTCGACTATGTCTTCCGTGGCGCAGATCCGCCTTCGCCCTTCAACGCGGCGGATACCAACGGCGACTGCAAGGTCGATGTTCTGGACGTCGTGACGCTTGTCAATCACGTCTTCCGCGGCGGTTCGTTCCCCCTGCTCGGCTGCGTCGAGTAGGGGACAGGTGGGACGATCCCGCCGAGCCTCAAACCCCTCCGCAGCGCCGCCTGCAGGAGTGCGCGAATCGGCTTGCCGACGATACCGGTCGCCGGTATGTTCCGGCCGAGGCCCTTGGGCGGTGCTCCCTAAATCGCATCTGAGCGCGATGCACCGTCCGGGTGTTGACGACGGCCAATGAAAGATCTGAAAGAGTTTCTTACGCTCAAATCGACGGACCGCGTCCTCGACGTGGGCCGCGGCTCGGGGGAGTGGGCGCTGGGCCTGGCCTCCGAATGCGCCTATGTCACCGGCCTGGGGATTACCGAGGACGACACCGCAGAGGCCTCGGCCCGGGCGATTCAGACTGGTGTGGCGAATGTGTCGTTCCAATGGATCGGTGAATCCGGGATCGCGGGCGGGCTCGAATTCCCCGACGGCGCCTTCGATTGGGTGACCTGCCGCTGGATTCTCAGCCGCTCCGTTCAGCCGGAAACCATGCTCAGGGAGTTGGTCCGTGTTCTCAAGACGCCCGGGCACCTGCTTCTCGCCGAACGGGTAGGTGCCGCCGATGCCGCCAAGCGGACCGCCGACGCACGCCTGGCCCGCTCGTTGGACGATTCTCACCAGCAGACATACGTCCCGAAAGAGATCGGGCGGCTTCTCGAGAATGCCGGATTCTCGGTGGAGGGAGACGCCGTCTGGTCGGAGAGTTGCCAGTTTGAGAGGTGGGTTGCGGCCGCCGGTGCTCCGCAGGGCGGAGTCATCGAACGCACCCGCCGGCTGCTTCAGGAGGCCGCCAAAAAGAAGTCGACCGACTGGCAGATCACCACGCGAGGCAAAACGATCGAATTCACCCATCGGTTCGGGGTCTGGGTGGCGCTGAAGCTGGGCTAAGTACAGTGTGCCCGCACCACTCGGGGAGAGGGAGCCATGAAAGCGCGCAATATTCTAATTCTCTCAGCGTTGGTCGTAGTGGTGATCATTCTGACCGTCGCGGAGAAATACCGCGGCTACCAGCAGCGCGTCGAGACGGAAGCCGCCGCCGCCCGGGAGCGCGAAGAGTGGGAAACGCGGCTCAACCGGATGTTCGACGCTCGCTGGCGTGACCTCTCAACCGAAGCCCGCAACGTACTCGACTCCCTC
>DATKYL010000059.1:0-5288 GCA_035528515.1 Acidobacteriota bacterium
CAGATCCGTCGGACGTGAACGAGATGCGGACGCTCACGTTCGTGCCGGGCGGGTAGGCGGAGAGATCATACAACTCCTGCGTCCAGCGATTGCCGGTCAGCAACGCTGAGTCGAGCGCACCGCCGGTGCCGATGAAATCGAGCGTATCCACACCGCCGCTGCTGATATCCGTCACGATCACGTGACAGCCATCGACTCCGTAGTTCGGCACCGAGAACCAGTCCCAGAACGTCAGCCGCGAATCGGGTGCCAGCACGACCGCGGGCAGGTCGAGCCAGGAGGTTGCGTTGAGGGGGTAGGTCCAGGTGTCGGGATTGCCGCAATACCAGGAGAATTGCCCACTGTGGCAGCGGTGATCGGTCAGAGCCCAGAGACTATGACTGCCTCCCTGAGTCCAACCCGCCGTGCCGTTTTCGAGATCGTCGCAGAATCCGGTCGGTCCGACGACAACAAAGATGCTGTCGGTGTCGGTTGGGGCCGCGGTGGACACAAACTCGGCTTGCAGGGCAGCGACATGCTGCGAACCGCAAAGGGGATCGACGTTAAGAGAGAATTCGACGGGCGCGTAGTCTCCTCCGGGAATGTCACCGGCGGCTGCGGGCGATCCGGTCACACCGATCATCGGATCGGAGGTCTGCAGCTCGACACTCACTTGCGATGCGGTGGCCAGTCCGGTGTTCTGAGTCCATAACCTGAGAATGCACTGCTCTCCGGGATCGACGGCGCCGTCACCGCCGGCGTCCTCGATCTGGAAGCGATAGCATGAGAGATGTGCTCCGGCTATTTCTACCGAAAGAAGCCCGCTGTATTGATAGCCGTCGTCATCGGAGAGCGCCCAATCGAAGAGCGCGATGTGACGATCGGGACAGGCCGGATCTACGCTGACAGCGCAGCCGCCCTGCGCCATTGCCTGGAGGCCTTCCGGCACGGAGCCAAAGAACAAGGCGCTGTCCTCAAGCGTGACGTATGCGTCGCCGCACGAGTAGAGGCCTCCCGTAAGGTTCTCCGCCGCACCGGGACCGTGGTTGACTACGATGAGCCAGAGCGCGGCCGACTCTCCCGGGTTCAGAGCGCCGTCGCCATTGCCGAGTGATGCATCGTCGATCTGATAACCTGCATAGTCCACGAGACGGCCGCCGCCGCCGACTACGATGGAGTCCTGGACGGGGAGGAAGTTGTGCGCTGATGCGGTGATCTCAAGGGCCGGCAAACCGCCCGACGATGGCGCGACGGTCATCAGGATAGTACCATCGGGTCCCGTCAACCCGCGTTCATATGCATCGCCCTTCCTCCGCAGGCAAACCATCGCCCCGGCGACCGGCTGTCCCGTTCCGGCATCCGTCACCGTGATCAGATAATCGCCCTCCCCGAGGGGGACGGTATCGGGATGCTGCACCGTCAACTGTCCGGGCGTATCGGTCCAGACCGGCATCTCGGGATCGCCGAGGAGATTCACCTCGTACTGGCACCAGCGGTAGACGTTTTCATCGCGTGTGTGGGGGACGTAGTACGTTTTCGCCTTCGCCAATGCGCTGCCCAACTGATACAGGCTGTCGACCAGGAGAGCGGCGAAGAATTGGCGGTCATAGCGATCCGAGTACCCGTATTCCGGGTTGCCCGGTGATCCCCATCCGTACCGGGAATTGCCGATGAAGGCCACGCCGCCGCCCGTCGGATTGGTGATGAAGTGCTCGGCGAGGCAGTCGTAGTCGAAGGCCGCCGGCCAGCAGCCGATCGAAAACAGGACCGACGTCTGGCGCGCACCGTTGGTGAGACCGTCCATGTCCGGATTGCTCAAGTAGCCCGAGCCGACGCCCATGAGATCGATCCAGCAGTGCCCGTTATGGTTGACAATACTCTGGCCGTCGTTGAGCGCCTGGACCACCGTTGTCTGACTCTCATTGCCCAGAGATTCGTACAACTTCGTTATGGGATCGTAACGCGGCGGAACGCACAGGCTGTCGATGACGTTTTTCGGCACACTGCTGTCGGTGTAGGGGCTGCTCCACAGAATCTCGGCGAAGAAGGCCATGTTCAACTGGTAGTCGGTCGGCGGTGCTTGCTCGTAGACCAGGAGTTTGCTGACCCAGGCTTCCGCTTCGCTCAGGTTGTCGCAGCAGGCGCGTCCGACGAAGACATCGGGGTACAAATCGACGTTGTCATCGACTTCACCGTAGACGCCGTTCCCGTTCGCATCCCAGTCGCCGTCCAGATCGGAGTAGTAGAGATCGGCGGGGATGTAATTGTGATCGGTGCTGCCGTACTCGCAATCCATGGCCCACGCAACTCGTTGCGGTACGATGGGCGTATCCCCTCCCAGCAACACCCAGACGGTTCCCCAGTCTGCGTAGGCAGTCTGGATAAAGTTCCGGATCTGTTCGGCATTGTCGGCACCCGTGTACTCCGCGTAGATCTGCTGGGTCGTGACAATCTTTGCCGGTACACCCTTTTGCGTCTTCCATGCCGCCAGCGGCGTGAAAGCGGATTCCAGCGCCGAGGAGGTAATGATGACATACTCATAGACCTCACCAGCCTGCGCGGTTTGCGGTGCGCTCTGGGCGGTCTGGACAGACGGCAAGACACCCCGGGAATTGGCGACGGTTGCACGCAGGATTCGGTTCTGAATATCCGAACCTCCGAGGGAGGCTTTCGCTACCCTTGCAGGAGGTGCATCAGTGTCCGCGAGTGTGATTGAAATGTCGATACGGGTGAGGATGCGGACGCGTCCTGTCTGTGCCTCATACTGCAGCGGGTACACCTGAAAGGCCGAGAGACGCGTGTCACGCAGGCGGCCGGCAGGAACGGATGCGATGACCGATTCGGGATAGAAGCCGGCAGCGGAGTACGCGGCGGGGTCCGGCGGCACAAACGCGATGCCGTCGCGACCGGCCGAGAGAATACGCGGCGGCTGACAGGGGAAGAGATTGTACACGCCGGGTAGATACTCGCTCTCCACGCCGGTGACAGCGACATCCTCAACCCTCGCACCTGCCGGGACTGCCCATTGGATGGTCTTAACGGGAAGTTGAGGATATCCCACACGATCAGTGATGTCGCATTGTGGCAGGTACAGTATGTCGAAACCGTCGGTACGGATGTGAGTGACGTCGCCGACCGAGAACTCGACTGTGAGTTGACGGGTGGCAGCCGACGCAGAGACGTATGCGACAGCGATCACGATGATCACCGCGACAAGCTCGGTTATCCTCTTCATGGTCTTTCCCCTGATGGGCTCACCTTGTGACCGATTGGTGAGAAGCGCAACGCACATTCTCTGTCGCTCGTGGAGCGACAGGTTGCGTGGTCACGCGTATTGCGAGTTAGTGGCGCTGTAACTTGTACTATCGACGAGGATCGGCACTCCTTGATCCGCCTAAGTATATGATACAACGCGAATTGCGTCAAGTCCTGTATGCCGCGGCGCGCAGGCCGCCGGAAGCGGTTGGGTGAGCGGCGACTACGGTGCGGGGCCAATGTCAATGCCGACAGGGGCATACAGATCCTCCGAGAGAAAAGCCTTGTGTTGCGAGTGTCACGCAGGACAGCAGAAGAGCAGCGAATCTCTGAATCCCCGCAGGCATCCCTAATTCCTCTCCCAAGCTGTGATTTCGTTCTTCTATTGGGTATTACCGATCTTGATGCAGAATATTCCAGAAATTTGTGGGGTGCGTAAAAGTGTCCTGTCCGTCCTCAGCTTGGGGACGTAGGGTCACTTCTTGGTTCTGCAACTCAGCCGTAGGCCCACCCTTCGGGTGGGGCACTCAGAAATGCCCAAGTAGAGACGAGACTACTTGAAAAACGGGATCCACTTGCTCTCGTCGGGCTTTGGTGTCAGCAGGCTGACGAAGATGAGGCAGGAAAGCGACAAGCCCAGGGCCGGGTAGACGGTTGGGATGCCCCAGGGTTGTGCGAGAACTTCCCAGACGATTGTTGTTAGCATCCCGGTCGCGATCGAACTGACGCCCCCTGCGGCAGTGGCGCGTTTCCAGAAGAACGCCGCCATAACCGCGGGCGTGACGCCAACGCCGTACATCGTGTAGGCGTAGATTGCCATTTCGAGAACTCTCTCGAAGAAGCGTACCTGCACGAAAGCAACGATTCCCAGAAGCGCGACCACAATCCGGGAGTAGAGCACCATCTTCTTCTGCGGCAGGTCGGGGTTTACGAATCGCTGGTAGATGTCGCGCATGATGTTGGTCGATGGCACCAGCAGGAACGAATCGGCGGTCGAGACGATCACCGCTACAATCGCGGCCAGGAAGAGGCAACCGACCATCAGCGGGAGTCCGTGACGCACCGCGTGCAGGATCACCATCTCCGATTGGATGTCGGTGTACAGCGCGCTGCCGACGATTGCCAGGATGATGATCAGTCCCTCCACCGCGATCGTGCCGACAATCCAGCCCGATACCGCGCGCTTGGCGGTGCTCTTGTCGCGGGCGGAGAAGAACCGCTGGTACATTCCCGATTCGCCGAGCAGCAGCAGCATCGCGGGAAGCGAATACCCGAGCGCCTGCAACAGCGTCATATCGCCCAGTACCTCAAAGTGTGTCTTGGGCAGACGACTGACCACACCGCTCCAGCCGCCAGCATCACCCAACAGGAAAGGCAGCGCGACCACGAGCCCGACCACCATGATGATCCCGTTGACCACGTCGGTGTAAACCACCGAGACCAACCCGGCGAGAACGGTGTAGGCGATCACGAAGACCGCGGTGATGATGATCCCCTGGTCGACCGATATGCCGGTGACGAGGTTTAGAACCATCCCGCCCGCGCGGAACTGGTAGCTGACGATTGCGGTGTAGGCGATGATCGTGACGAGCGTGCCGAGAATGCGCGCCCAGTGATTGTAGCGGGCTTCGAGGATGTCGGGGACGGTATACTGGCCGAAGGCGCGGGCGCGCCCGGCGACGAAGTACTGAACGAAAAGAGCGACCCACACCCCTGCGCTGAACCATAGCGCCGGCATGCCGCGGTCATAGGCCAGTCCCGCACTGGCGAGGATCGAACCTGAACCGATCCAGGTTGCCAGCAGGGTGCCGACCAGGACTTTCGCCGACAGCTTGCGACCGGCGACCATGAAATCGTCCTGCGACTTGACCGCTTTGCTGCGGTAGGCGCCGACACCGACCAGGATGAGCAGATACGCGATGATGACCCAGAGATAGACCATCCAACCTACCGTATCATGTCAGAGTTCCGCATTTTGGGGCCCGTTGAAAAACCCAATGTGTATGCCAAGCGCCCTCGCTTGGCATACATGACGCCAGGCGAGGGCGCCTGGC
>DATKYL010000060.1:0-2987 GCA_035528515.1 Acidobacteriota bacterium
GTATCCGACGGAACGGACAACACCGTCGACAGCTACACGAACAACGCCGATGAATTGGAAATCAACGAGACAATCGCCAACAGTGCGCCGATCCTGGCAGCCGGCGCGACAGCAGTGGCCCCCGCATCCCTCGATCGCTTCGGGGCCGGCACGACGGAGATTTCGGCCACGTTCACCGACTCCGATCAGCCCGGCGTCGGCGCGTTCGCGGTCACCTTTACCCTGCGGGCACCGCATGATCTTGGCCTGATAACGGTCGCCGACGCTCTCCAGAACGGACAAAGCGGCCTCACGATCAGCGACAACGGCGGCGGCTCCTATACCGTCCGTATCGACTGGGACCCGCCCGCCGATGCGACCGTCGGGTCGTACGACCTCTATTGCCGGGTCTCCGATGGGTTCGACGCAGGTGTCGATGACTTCATCGACAACCCAAACGAACTGACCGTCACCAGCGGCGGTGAGAATGCGCCGCCCGTCGTCCCTGCCGACAACACGTATGCGTCCCCTGCCGGGATCGAGCGTGTCGGCGCGAACATAACCACGATTGCCGCGATCTTCACCGACGCCGACGCGCCGCTTGTGAGCACCTTCCGCGTTACATTCAAACTGCGCGCCCCCAACGACGTCGACGAGACGGTCCTTGCCGACAACGCCGCCAACGGCGCGAGTGGTGTAACGATCACCGACCTTGGCGGCGGTGTCTATACGGGATCCGTGACCTGGGATCCACCTGACGCCCAGACCCTCGGCGCCTATGACCTGTATTTCCACGTCACCGACGGCGCCGGCACATCCTATGACGGTTTCGCCAACAACCTCGATGAACTCGAGGTCATCGACGCCGTCTCGAACAATCCTCCGACGGTGACCGCCGGCGCGACGATCGTGCTCCCGACCAGCATCACCCGCGTCGGCTCGGAATACACGATGATCCAGACGGTCTTCTCCGACGTCGACGTGCCCGGCGTCGGTGCGTTCACGATAACCATGAGGGTGCGCGATCCCGCATCGGCCGAATACGCAATCGTCAATGCCGCGCACCATAAGGAGCAGGGCCTGCGCGTCGAGCATGTTTCCGGAAACGACTACCGCGCCTCGGTCCTGTGGGATCCCCCCGCGGGACAGGTGACCGGCACGTATGATCTGTATTTCTACGTCGAAGACAACGAGGGCGCCGCAGCAACCGACGACTATGTCAACAACCCCGACGAGCTGACGGTCACGGCGACGGTAATCGCAGGGGACGGCAACCTCCTGCGGCGTACCAACGATGCGGCGAATTGCGGCGGCGCTGCCAACGCCTGCCACGACATCAGCGATCACCAGTCACAGGATTGTCTCGTCTGCCACACGCCGCATGCGACCGCCAACATCTACTTGGTGCGCGACACAATCCAGACTCCCAACTCGGGCGCGAAGGAAGTGGTCTTCAAGACGCTGGGCATCGCCGATCCCTATAACGACCCCGATCCCGTCGCGGGCGATCCGAACTCCGGCGCGATGGCCGACGCTGCCGACGGCGTCTATACCGGCGTCTGCGAAGTCTGCCACACCACGACCGCTCATCATCGCAACAACGCCTCGACGCCGCCGGGCGCCCACTACGACGTCCGGATCTGCACTACCTGTCATTCGCATGCCGCCGGCTTCCCCTCGGGCGAGTCGGAGGGTGGGCAATCGTGCAGCTGCCACGCGACGATCCTCGCGACGATGGACAGCGCCTCGACCTTGTACCGCCACGTCCTGGCCAACGATAACGCCGACTACTCCCCCGGCATGGTCGATATGTATACCGTCAAGAACTGCCTGACCTGCCATGTCGATCACGACATCTTCCGGCCCGACCTCAACGTCGGCGTCGGCCAGCGCGCGAAGAATCTGCGCGTCGACTATGCTACCGATCCGATCCAGGGCGATAACGCGGTTCTCGCCAACAGCGATTATGCCGCCACCGGCGAGGGCGGCATTTGCCTCTCGTGTCACACCGGGACCTGCGACGGCTGTCACAGCGCCCTCGCTCGTTCCTCGGTCGCGGCCGTAGCAGCACCTGCAACCGAAGAACCGATCATCCACACATTCCTCTCAAAGAGCGACTACGACGCCGCCACGACGACACACAACTACAATGTCACGTCAACCTACGCCGACGACGGTTCGACGTTCAATGCCAACTGCATCAAGTGTCATCGCGACGACATGTCGCGCATGTTCCAGTCGTCGACCCACACGTTCAGCGCCCACGGTTCGAACTACGGCCTGATTCTCGACTCCGCCGGTGTCGCCTCTCCCGCCGATCCGCTGGAGGAAGATTTCTGTTTCAAGTGTCACTCGACGACATCCAATCCGAACGCCGGATCGAATCTGGATTACTTCGGCGTCAAGGCGATGACCGACGCGTCGCTCGATATCGAGACCGCGTTCGGTCGGACGTACACTCACCCGACGTCGCTGTACTCCGGGCGCCACAGCCCGGCCGACTCGGCCGCGACGCTCGCTGACGGCAACCGTCACGCCGAGTGCGAAGACTGCCACAATCCGCATACCGTCCGGCAGGGCACACACGACGGATCGTCGAACCTGGTCTCCAACGCTCTGACCGGGACATGGGGCGTGGAGCCGACGTCCTGGCCGGCGGTGCCGACACCCACCGACAACGGGAACGTCTTCGCGGCGCCCTCCGGGTACAGCAAAGTGAACCCGGCGCTGAAAGAGTACCAGATCTGCCTGAAGTGCCACAGCAACTATACCACCCTGCCCAGCGGCGCCCGCAACCTCGCCGAGGAGATTAATCCGGACTATCCCTCGACACATGGAATCGTCCAGGCCGGCGACAATATCTACTGCGACACCATGACGATGAACGAACCCTGGGCGTCGAGCAAGATCACTTGGTGCTCGGACTGCCACCGGTCGTCGGTATCGACCGACCCGGAGGGACCGCACGGATCCAATCTCGATTACCTGCTGGTCGCGACGATTACATC
>DATKYL010000061.1:0-5451 GCA_035528515.1 Acidobacteriota bacterium
CGGGGCAGAGGCTCCGAGAGCACGAGACGACGTTTTCGCCCCTGGGATGAGCCGCGGCCCGAACTGCCGCCGGCTAAAAAAGAAATCATCATCAACGTCGGCGAGGCGGAAACCCGCATCGCCATCCGTGAAGACGACAAGCTGGTCGAACTGTGGTTCGAACGACCCCAGGAGGCCAAGCTGGCAGGGAACATCTACAAAGGCACCGTGACCTCGGTGTTCCCCGGAATGCAGGCCGGCTTTGTCGAGATCGGCGAGGCACGCACCGCCTTTCTCCATGCCTCCGATATCGGGCGCCTCTCGGACGATGAGTACGAGAGTGAACTCGACGAGGAAGAGGGGCAGAAACGCAATCTGGTCCGTCGCGAGAGGTACACCAAGATCGAGAACGTGGTCAAAAAGAACCAGGTTCTCCTCGTCCAGGTGGTCAAGGAGCCGCTCGGTGACAAGGGGGCGCGTCTCACGACCAACGTTTCTCTGCCGGGGCGTTTCGTGGTGCTGGTGCCCGACGATACGCATGTGCGCGTCTCAAAGCGGATTCAGAACTGGGCGGAACGTCGCCGCCTGCGTGCGGTGCTGGAACCATTGCGCCCCGAAGGCTGCGGACTGATTGCGCGTACCGAGGCCAGAGGTGCCACGGAAAAGGAATTCAAGAGCGACATCAGGGCTCTCGACAAGACGTGGAACGGCATCCGCAAGGCGGCCGAGAAGAAAACCGCGCCGTCCTGCCTCTTTCACGATCTCGACATCACCGGCTCGATGATGCGGGATACGTTCAGCGACGAAGTGGAACGGCTGGTGGTGGACGACAAGAAACGCTACAAAGAGATGCTCTCCTATTGCGGCAAAGTCACCCCCGAACTCAAGGACCGAGTGGAACTCTATGACGGCGAGGTCCCGATCTTCGATTTGTTCAACATCGAACCGGAAATCGAGAAGATGCTCGAACGCAAAGTCTGGTTCAAGCGCGGGTCGTTTCTGGTCATCGACCAGACCGAGGCGATGGTGACGATCGACGTCAACACCGGCCGCTATGTCGGCAAGAAATCGCAGGAGGATACGATCCTGCGCGCGAATCTGCAGGCGGCCGAAGAAGTCGCCCGCCAGATTCGCCTGCGCGACATCGGCGGGCTGATCGTCATCGACTTTATCGACATGATGCACCACTCGAACCGCCGCCGCGTCTACGAAACGTTCAAACTGGCGTTCGGCCGGGACCGGGCCAAGAACTCGATCGCCACTATCTCCGATTACGGTCTCATCGAGATGACGCGGCAGCGCATTCGCCCGTCGGTCATGACCGCGCTGACCGATCCCTGCCCCATCTGTGAGGGAACCGGACGGGTCCTCTCACCGGGGACCCTGACCGCCAAGATCGAGCGCTGGTTTATGCGGGCGCGGGTCGCCTCCGACGTGCGCAAGTTCCGCCTGGTGGTCTACCCCTCCGAGGCGGAACACCTGCGCGCCGACCGCGAGGCGCGTCTCAAACGGCTGCGCAAACTGAGCAAGTGCGACATCGAACTCGAGACAGATAGACTCCTGGCGCCCGATCACTACCGTGTCTTCTCCGCCGAGGATGGTCTCGAACTGACTGACGCGTTCAATCCCGGCTCGCACCGCTGAGCGGCGCCCTGTTCAACGTGCGGTGACGGCGGATGATCAGGACGGAACCGGATATAAATCGCCCGCCTCACCCCTCGGCGTCACGCCGGGATCGGTGAGGCGGGCTCAAGTTTGTTTGGACCGGAAGGCTGCCGGTTAAATCCCGCCACCCAATTGGTAGCGGTAGTCCTTCACCTCGGTGGCCTGGCGGATCCCGGTGTACCAACTGTTGAATGCCATCTGGCGCTTGCCGCCCAGGGTGGCCGTCATGATCGAGTCCCTCTTAGTCACCCACTCCTGCGGATCGGGGACAGTGCGTCCGATCAGCTCCATGATCACCGCGCCGCGGTTGATCCTTCCCACGGGGGAAACGGGATTGCTCTCGGTGAGGGCAAACGCCATCCCCCGGAAATTCGCATCGTTGCCGAGCACGGGCAGATTGTCATAGCGGCCGAACGCGGCGGTCGAATCGAGCGTCCGCCCGGCGGCCTGGGCGGCGGCGGTCAGCGACGCCCCTGTGCCGATGGCGGCGGCGATACCCGTTAGAGACTCGTACGCTTTTACCTTGGCGGCATCGGTACGGATACGGGAACGAATACGCCCCTCAACCTCTGCCAGCGGCGTGATACCAGCCGGTTCGCGCGCATCGATCCGTGCCACGATGTAGCTCTGATCGGTCTCGACCGGGAAGGAGACCGCGCCCGCCTTGTTGTTGAAGGCGAAATCAACGATCGCCGGATTCGAGGTCACCGCCGAGCGACCGGGTTCGTCGCGTTCAAAGAACGGGGTAATTCCCACCGCTACGCCGTAATTGTTCGCCACCGTCTCGAAATCGCCGCGCTCGCCTTCCTCGGCGAACTGCTCGGTCTGGAGCCTGAGATCGGACAAGGTGCTCGGCGAGGGCTGGACGCGCAGAAGAATGTGAGACGCGTTGACCTCGATCGAGTCGCCGCTCCCGCGACGGCCGTTCAGCTTGATGACATGGTAGCCAAAACGGGATACGACGGGATCGGAGATCGCGCCGGAATCGAGCGTGAACGCCACGTCCTCGAAGGCCTTCACCATTGCTCCCCGTTTGAACCACCCCAGGTTGCCGTCGGGTGTGCCGGTATCCTCCGAAAAGGTGGCCGCCAGCTCGGCGAAGTCCTCACCGGCCTGGGCGCGCGCCGCCAGATCCTCCGCCTCGCGCAGAACGACGGCGGAGTCGTCGGGCGACGGTTTCTTGTCGAACGTCGCGTGTTTGAGCCGGACGCGCTCCTCGTGGCGGTAGTCGTCCAGATGGTCATTGTAGTACGCCTGAATCTGCGCCGAGTCGATCACCGCGATCGAATCGAAGTACGTGTTCGTCCCGGCCAGGACGTAACGCACCGATAGCTTCTCGGTCGCGGCGTCGTACAGCGTACGGACCTCGGCGTCGTCGACGAGAGCCGTGGCGCTGACATACTCGAAGAGCTTTTGCTGGAGGACGCGCGGCCGGACCAGTGACTCGATCTGCATCCATAACTGCGGATCGGGATTGTTGTAGGCGTCCAGATACTTGTTGTAGTCGAAGCGCCCGTCGGTCTGGAAAAACTGGGCCTGCTGGACCTCCGGCGGCGGAAAACGCCGCAGGTGCTCGGCCAGTTCGCGGTTGGTGACGGAAAGACCCAGATCTCTGATGAGCTTGGTCAGAATGTGGTTCTGCACCATTTGCTCAAAGACCTGGTCGCGGAGCTGGAGCGCCTCTTCATCCGAAAGCTCACCACCCTGTTGCTGGCGCTGGGCGATCGCATTCTGATACAGAAACGAGTAATCGTCGAGTTTCAACTCGACCCCGTTGACTTCCCCAACGACGCCGCGGGCGGCGGGACGGCTGGTGAAGTCCATTCCCCAGGCAAAGATAATGGTGCCGACAAAGGCGGCGACGACGATCCAGAGGATCGGCTTCGTCCCCGCACGCATGACCTTCATGACCATGATTCAGTGACTCCCGTGCTAATCTGTTGTTCCGATGCGGGGCGATGGAAGCCCCATCTCCACATATCGGCTTATCGGCCGGTCCCGTGCCGAGCCGACCGGAAACCACGAGTATACGAAACTCATCGCACAGGGACACCAGCATTTTCGCCTGCTTTCGCCGGTACCCGGCCCAAAGTTCCGCCAAAGCCGTTGACAGACTGCCGGGTACGGCGTATGGTCGACACGTATGGTGCGGTTTCGGGCAGGGATGCTGATGGCCGCGGTAGCGGTGTGGGGGATCGGCGCAATCGGTGCCGAGAGCGTCCCTGGTCGCTACGTTTGGCCCCTGTCAGACCAGACCAAGGTCACCGCCGGTTTCTGTGACTGGCGGCCCGGGCACTATCACGGCGGCATCGATATCACCACCGGTGGCACGGAGGGGCTGGACGTGCGCGCCGCCGACTCCGGCTGGGTCATGCGCCTCTCGACCTCGTACTGGGGGTACGGAAAGGCAGTCTACCTCCAGATGCATGACGGCCGGATTGCGGTCTACGGGCATCTCTCCGAATTCGCGCCCGCGATCCAGAAATACGTCGAACAGGAGCAATACGCGAGCCGGCGGTATGGGCAGAACCTGTTCCCGGCCCCGGGTGAACTGCCGATCGGTCGCGGTGACGTGATCGCAAAGACCGGCCAGACGGGAGGCGGACCACCGCATCTGCACTTCGAAATCCGCACCGGCCAGAACCGGCCCCTCAATCCGCTGGTCTTCGGTTTTGAGAAACCCGACGCGGTGGCCCCGACGATAAAGGCCGTGACGATCGTGCCGCGCCCACCGATACGTCCCAAGGACCGGCCCGTGAGCATCAACGGCGGCTGGATGCCGGTCACCATCACGATGGAGGGACCGGCCGACAGCCGGCGTTTGACCGAGACACCGGTGGTGACCGGGGCGGTCGGTCTGTCGATCCTGGTCGAGGACGGCATCGACGGCGACCGGTATGTTCTTTCGCCGTACCGTCTGCGTGCCTGGGTGAACGATCAGCCGGTGGCACAGGTCACGTACGATTCGATCAACTATTCCCACACGCACCTCATCGATCTCGAGCGGCGGATCGATCCGCGTCCCGGTCTGGCGCCGCGCTCGGTCAACCTGTTCCGTCGGGTGCACAATGTCCTCTGGCATTACACCGACATGGTCAACGAGGGTTGGTTGGTGCCGGGGGAGACGCTGATTCCCGGCGCCAACATCGTCCGCGTGGAAGCCTCCGACATCGCCGGGAACACTTCGAGCGCCGAGTTCGGGCTGATGTTGGTGGAGAAGTCACCGGCGCCCGATCCCACTCGCACCGGCAACCTCCCCACGGAGGTCACCTACCAGGCGAGTGAAGGGGGACTTGTCGTCTTCTTTCCCCAGACGTCTGGGGACGGCCCGGCCCGCTGTTGCCGCGATTCGGAGTGTGCGGACCCGCTATACAGTATTCCGGTGCCCGGCGGCGTTGCGACCTGGCTTTCGCCCGACGAAGGCCTCGATGCAATCTGGGTGTCGTACGGCGACAGCACGCCGACTGAGCACGCGCTGCCTTGGACCTCGGTCCGGCGTGAGGAGGGCGGGACGGTGGTCAGTGCGGCGGGCGATGCCTCGGTCACGATCGGCCCCGACGACCTGTTCCGTCACACGTACATGGCCCTGACTGTGGCGCCCGCCCCGAGTCATCCGCCGCAGCCCCTCTCGCTTCTGTATGAGTTCGCCCCGTTCGACGCAGCCTTCGCCCGCGCCGTGCGGCTCGCCATCGCCCAGCCGGTGAATTCTCCCGACCCCGCGAAAGTCGGGGTCTATCGTTTTCGGGGTCCTGCGCGAGGCTGGGATTTCGAGGGCGCCGGTCGCGACTCCGCACGCGGTGTCGTTAC
>DATKYL010000062.1:0-8831 GCA_035528515.1 Acidobacteriota bacterium
CCCAGGCGATCCCGGCCTTTGCGCGCAAGTACGGTTTCAACTGCAACATGTGTCATACCGGTTTTACCAAGCTGAACGACTTCGGCCAGCGCGTGCGCGACAACGGTTACCAGATGCCGGGGCAAGCCGGGCGCGAGAAGACCGTGTTCCAGACCGCCCCGCCCATCTCACTGCGAACCTCGGCAGGACTCATGGCGTCCCATCTCTCGTGGGAGGATCGCACCACGTCGGGTTTTCATCTCAACGGACTCGACCTGCTGGCGGCCGGCGTCATGCACGAGAACATTTCGTTCCTGCTCATCTACACGCCGCGCATCGACGAACCCGCGGCCGACTACACGGGGAATGCCGATGGCACGAATCCCGGCCAGCCCGGGGCGCTCGAATCGGCGAATATCGTGTTCAGCAATCTGATCCCGGACGCGCTCAACCTCCGGGTCGGTCGATTCGAACCGGCGTATCACGCGTTCAGTTCCAAACGTTCCTATTACCTGCTGCAGCCGTATGAGGTGTACGGTTTCGAGACGCCGGGCAACAGCAACATCTTTGACGACAACCAGATCGGCGTGGAGGCGGCCGGACATTTTCGCAACGGTTTCAAGTATGCGGCAGGTGTCGTCAATGGAACCGGGGCGAATCCGGATAACAATAACGCGAAAGACGTTTACCTGAACCTGTTCCAGACGATCGGTCGCGGCGACGGTCAAAGCAGCGGGC
Source organism: Acidobacteriota bacterium (assembly GCA_035528515.1). Taxonomy (GTDB): domain Bacteria; phylum Zixibacteria; class MSB-5A5; order WJJR01; family WJJR01; genus DATKYL01. The sequence continues at coordinate 718 of DATKYL010000062.1, forward strand.
AGCGGGTCGGCGCCTTTGCCTACTACGGCTGGCAGCCCACCGCCGGCGAACCGTTTGTCGGCCCGCCCGGCGACGCCGACGGCAAGAAGAGCGAGCCGTTCTATCGTATCGGCGGAGACGTCAGTCTCAACTGGAAGACGTTCAATCTTACGGCTCTGATTCTCCACGGTGCCGACGATGAGCGGATAAATACTCTCAAGTCCGGCGAAGACTACACCTTCACGGGGGGATTCGGGCGACTCGATTGGGCGGGACTGATGAACAATCGCGTCGTGGCGTCGGTCCTCTTCAACTGGGTGGAACCCCCGGATTACGACCAGGAGCGCACCGTCCGAGCCTACGCGGCGTTACTGCGCTATTACATCGGCAGTTGGACGGCGGTCAATGTTGCGTTGCACGCCGAGTACACTTACCGCAGGATCGGGCAACCGAACCTGACGCGAGAGCACCAGTTCGCCGCGCTCGTGGATTTTGATTTCTGATCGGCGGAAGGACGAGTCGATCTGACGCGCGGAGTCAAATAAGCGGAGCACTTCCTACTTGGGTGATGTGTTAATCCGCGACGCTGCCAGTGCGGTACTGTAATTGTGCAAGTCGATGGGGCGATGTGGTTGTCAGGACGGAAGGGCCCGTTCCACAGAATCGCGGGACGGGCCCTTGTCCCCCTTGCTCAAACCGGTCGCCCCGGTAGCTGCCACTTCGTGTGGCGGGGGTATCCAACCTCGGATGCGGTTCAGAGGCTCATAGGCTTCACAGGCAGTGCGGGTGCGATATACAGTTCGACACGACGGTTCTGAGCTCGCCCATCGTCGGTAGCGTTCGAGGCGATAGGGTTGTACTCCCCGCGCCCGACGGCGCTGATACGACGGGGGTCAATCCCGCCGCTGGACACGAGCTGGCCCACGACTCCAGTCGCCCGTGCGGTCGAGAGTTCCCAGTTGGTCGGATACTTGTAGCGATACTCCCTCTTAATCGGGATGTTGTCGGTGTGTCCTTCCACGCGGACATCGTACTCGCCGTATTTCTTGAGAATGTCCGCGAGTCTTGTGAGGACCCGCTGGCCCTCAGGAGTGACACGCGCCTTTCCGCTCGCGTAGAGGAGCTTGTCCGGCAGTCGGAGCAGGGCGTACTGGTCTGTCTTTTCGAGATAGATCTTCTCGCGTTCGGCGAGTTCCCGCAACTCGCGTTCGAGTTCCATCGCGCGTTGCTCCGCTATCTGCTTTTCGCTTTCGAGTCGATTCACGCGCGTTTCCAGCTCCACGACCTTCCCGTTGCGGATCGCCTGTTGCGGCTCCCCCACCTTCTGACTGTTGGAGGCACAGCCCATTATCAGACCGGCCGCCGTGACCGCGGCGATCACGAGTATTGTGCCGTTTCTCATTGGTCGATCACCTCAATCCGTCACCTGTCGCGAATCAGATCTGCTATTCTGTGGCAGTGTTATCCATGACAAGGGGGGAAGGTGACCGGTTTCGTTCCTTCCCCCCCGATTCCTGTCCGGTTCAACCTCACTCCTCTCGATTGATCCGGCGTCACGAGCCTCGGGCCCATCCGGCCGGCTAAAAGTTGGCCATCAGGTCACAGTCTGCCGTCAGCAGCCGGGCCTTGGAGACCGGGACGAAGGGATTGTCGCTGATCTTGGTGACGTGCAGCGGCATATTCCCCCGCAACGAGATCACCGGCGAGCGTCCCGGCTTGATGCTGTCGTCGGGGACGCGGAGCAGGTGACCGCTCCAGTTACATATGTACGCCCCCGGTTCACTGATTGACTCGAAGGGGAGCTGGCTCCCGAAGCCCCTGGCTTCTTGCTCCGCTTCTCTCTGATTCGTGATGGTGGTTGTCATGGTGACATCTCCTCACTCGGTGGTTGAATCGTTTCCGACTTTCGCCGTGGCCTTCCTGTGCCACGCAAGCAGGGGATAGCAGACATCGTGCCAAGTTGATGAACACGCGTGCAACGGTAAGACCGAAGAGTCGCGTTCGCACAACACCCTTACATCTATATTCGTTGCAATGCTATCCCGGCTTCACCCGTGGTCGAGGTTCCAGGTACACATGTGGTGGCCAGTCTTCGGGAGAGTGTCCTATTCTGCCGCATGTGGCGAAACGCCACATGGCGGATTGGGGCTCCGGTGTGCAGTGAGGGTTCGACGCGAAGTGGCTTGGAAGAGGATGCCCGACAGTGCGTGTGGGTTGTCGGTACGGCGCAGCGCAGGTTGGTCTGCTCGGCGGCCTAATCTTGGGAAAAGCGCCGGTCGCCGCCCTCAGCCCAGCGATCCAGTTTGCGATACAGGGTCTTACGATCCACCCCAAGGATCCGTGCCGCGGTGACCTTATTGCCGCCGACTGCGCTCAGCACTCGGAGAATATATCGGCGCTCGAGGTCTTCCAGCGTCGTGAATCGTCCGGGGTCGTCCGTGGCGAACACCAGATGTGACGGTTTGTGGTCGCGCACCCGTTCGGGAAGGTCCTCCACCGTCAGCTCGTCGAATCCCGTCAGTGCCACCGCCCGCTCGATGCAGTTTTGGAGTTCGCGGATATTTCCCGGCCAGCCATAGGAGAGCAGCTTACCCGCGGCCGAGGGAGTGAGGCCGCGAACCGGCTTGTTCATGCGTGCCGTACACTCGGAAACAAAGTGCTGTGCGAGAAGGAGAATATCATTGCCGCGTTCGCGCAAGGGTGGAACCTCCACATGCACGACGTTGAGGCGGAAATACAGATCGCTGCGGAACCGGCCTTCCTCCACGGCGCGTTCGATGTCGGAGTTCGTGGCGGTCACGAGACGGACATCGAACGGTATTTCGGTGTTTCCCCCTAACGGACGGACACGTCGTTCCTGGATGGCGCGCAGCAGCTTAGGTTGCAGTGCCTGGGGGAGATTCCCGATCTCATCCAAGAAGAGTGTCCCGCCGCTGGCTTCCATGAAGAGGCCGCGGTGATCGGTCTTGGCGTCGGTGAAGGCACCCCGCACGTGTCCGAACAGTTGGCTTTCGAGCAACGTCTCGGGTACGGCGGCCGCATCCAGGGCGACGAACGGGCCGTTGCATCGGCAACTGAGTCGATGGAGTAAGCGGGCGGCCAGTTCCTTGCCGGTCCCCGTCTCACCGGTGATCAGTACCGTGACCTCAGCGCCGGCGACCTGGTGGAGAAAACCGAAGAGTTTCTTCATTGCGTGACTTTCACCGATGATGTCTGATGGGGGGCGGAGGGTCGAGACGGTCTCGCGCAGCCGTTTCACCTCGTCGCGAAGGGTTCGGTGCTGAACGGCCCGGTCAAGTGCCAGAACGAGAGTTTCGACATCAAACGGTTTGGTGATGAAGTCGTAGGCACCGGCACGGATGGCGGCCACTGCAGAGTCGAAGCTGCCGAATCCGGTGATCACGATGACCGGTATATCGGGGCGGTTCGCTTGGGTATGTTCACAGAACTCTATGCCATTCATGCCGTTCATGTTCAGGTCGGTGACCACCACGTCGAACTCCGCCATTTCCAACGCTTCCAGGGCGGCGGTGGCAGATGTCCTCGTTTGGGTGCTGAAATCGCGGCGCGTCAGGTCATCCTTGAGTGCATCGCACATGCTGTGGTCGTCGTCGACGACCAGTACACGGCCTCTCATATCGGGATCCTTTGCGGAAGGAAGACGGAGAAGCGGGCTCCGCCTCCCGGTCGGTTGGCGACATCGATCCAGCCGCCTTGTTCGCGGACGATCTCTGCCGAGATTGACAAGCCCAGTCCCGTACCTTCTTCCGGTGGCTTTGTGGTGTAGAATGCCTCGAAGAGTCGGTCAATATGTTCCTCCGGGATGCCCGGTCCACCGTCCTCTACCGTGACGCAAACGAAGTGCCGTGTTTCGTCGGGGGGATCGTGCTCTGCCGTCCGGGTCTCTGATCGGACCAACACGGCAATGATACCGCCGTGTTGCATCGCCTGGATGCTGTTGACGACCAGATTGGAGATGACCTGCTGGATCTGATCCGAGTTCACCAGCGCCATGAGGGGTTTCTCGGCAGCGGAGACGGTAAACTGGATTCCTCTCTTTGCCGCAACCGGCAGGAGGAGGCTGAGGGTCTGCTGGACGACGTCGCGGATATCGGTTTCGGTCCTTTCCGGAGAACGACGACGGGCGAATTCGAGTATTCCCTTGACCACAGCGGTCATGTGAGCGGCCTGCTTTACAATGATCTCTGCGCTTTCCTGGGCATCCTCCCCCCCCACCGCTTTAGATGATATGCTCTTGGCGCGAATGTGGACTACATTCAGGGGAGTTGCCAACTCGTGAGCGACTGAGGACATCAGCCAGCCCACGGTCGCCAGACGGTTGGCGTGTCGGAGCTGGTCGGCAGTCGCCCGATGCGCCCAGACCTCGTTGGTCAGCTTCGTGTGTGTCTCGGCCAGACGGTCGGTCATGGCGTTCAGTTCACCAGCGAGCACGGACAGCTCGTCCGATTGCCTGAGGTACACTTTGGCGGTCAGGTCTCCCGATGCCGCTTTGCGAGCCTTGTCGATCAATGCCTTGACCGGTCGGGCGACAAAGAGGATACCCAGGACAATGGAGACGACTCCCGAGAAGGTGATGATCAGGAGGGCTGCGCCGACAGCGCGGTAGAGCGTGGTTTGGACATAACGGTTGCGGTCGGACAAGGATTCGGATAACTCAAGTGCCCCCCACCTGTTGCCGTCGGCGGGGATGGGTACGTAAGTGTACAGCCGGCTGTCGTCGTCCACCGTGCTCACCACGGATACCGGCTCGGAATCGAGAGTCATCGCCGCGATTTCCGGATCGGGTGCTCCCGGTGAGAACGCGGTGTCCTGCCCACCGTCGAGCCAGACCCAGCGGATGAGCATCTGGCTTTTGGTTTCGTTAGTCCGCGCGATGAAGGCCAACACCTGGTCTTCTCCCGCCAACCGCCATAATGTTGTGATGGCCTCTCCCAGATCACGTCCCACGGCCATGTGGTCGCGCCGCATGTCGCTTTCAAACAGAGCTATTTCGCGTTTGACGCGCGTGTAGGAGGCTCCTGCCCACACGATGCACATCACCAGTACGAAGGCCGCAGTGAATTTGAGCGATAGTCTCATTCTTGGGACTCCTCAGCACTCGCCGACTCTGAGGAATATATCCTCTCGGACCGGCACCAACGCAGCGAAGTCGCAGGCTGTCCCGAAAAATGGGGGGCGGATCGTCGATCTGCTATTTGGGCGACGAATTAATCCGCGAGGCGGCGATCGCGGCGCCGAAGCCGTTGTCGATGTTGACCACCGCTACCCCGGGGGCGCAGCCCGATAGCATGCCCATCAGCGCCGCCAGTCCGCCCAACGCGACCCCGTAGCCGACTGAGGTCGGGACCGCGATCACCGGTCGCGCGATCAGGCCCGCGACGACCGACGGCAACGCGCCTTCCATCCCGGCCACGACAATCACACAGCCGCAGGCGTTCAGTTCGTCCCGTAATGCCGCGACACGGTGGAGGCCCGAGACGCCGACATCGTAGCGGCGCAGCGGGGTGTGCCCGATCGCCTCGAGGGTAAGGGCGGCCTCCTCGGAGACGGGCTGATCCGACGTCCCTGCCGAGACCACACCGATCGGCGGTGCGTCGATTTTGCGGTCAGGATCCAGACGCCGCAGGATTCTCGCTTCGGGGTGATATACGAGATCGGGCACCGCGGCCAGGGAAGCATCGGCATGCGCCTGCTCCGCCCGTGTCGCCAGGAGGACTTTGTGGGATTCCGCCTGACGCTTCAGGATTGCGGCGGTCTGTTCCGGTGTCTTGCCCGCGCAATACACCACCTCGACAAAACCGGTGCGCAGGTCGCGGTGCTGGTCGAGGGTGGCGAAATCGAGGTCGCCGGCGTGCGTCTGTCGCAGCCGCTGTTCGGCTTCGGCGGCGTCTACCTTTCCGGCGGCGACGTCGGCTAAGAGTGATTTCAGATCGTCGGGCGTGGTCATGGCTGGCCGCTACTTGTTGAGCCCCGCCGGACGGTAGCCGGCGAGATCGAGGGTGATGTGTCGAAAGCCGCTCTCGCGGAGAGCGGCGACCACTTTGTCGCGTGTTGCGTGATCGCTGATCTTTGTCCAGTCCGCCAGTTGCAATTCGATCCGGGCCAGATCACCGTGATGCCGTACCCGATGACCGGCAAATCCGAGCGCGCGCAACGCGGCTTCGGCGCGATCGATCTGCCCCAGAGCCTCGTGGGTGATTGCGGTTCCGGTGGGAACGCGCGATGCCAGGCAGGCGCCCTGTGGTTTGTCCCAGCTTGGCAGATTGCGCGCCTGCGAGAGGGCGCGGATTTCATCCTTGGTGAGTCCGACGTCGACCAGGGGCGCGGATACCGCGAGTTCATCGGCGGCGCGCTGGCCCGGACGGATATCGCCGGCGTCGTCGGGAATGGCGCCGTGGAGTACGTGGACGATTCCCTCCTGCCGCGCGAGATCGCCGAGCACCGTGAACAGCTCGGTCTTGCAGTAGTAACAGCGGTCGGCGTCGTTGCGCAGATACCGGGGATTGTCGGCTTCGCCGGTGCGGACCAGGCGGAAATTCCAGCCGCGTTCCCGCGCCAGTGTGGTTGCAAAGTCGAATTCGTCGGCGGCCAGCGACGGTGATTGCGCGGTGGCGATCAGCGCCTGCGCGCCGAGGGCGGTGTGGGCGACATCGGCCAAATACGTTGAATCGACGCCGCCGGAATAGGCGACAATCGCCGAGCCGTACGAGCGCAGCAGGGCGATCAGCCGGGATTCCTTCGCGGCCGCGGTGGGAGTGACGGCGGGTGTGCTGAGGGTCACAGTTTGTGTCCGATCATGCGCAGGAACTCGCGCCGCGTCTGCTGGTCGGCTTCGGTTTCGATTCCGACGGGTTTCTCGCCGTCGATGACGCCGATTACGCCGCCGCCCTGATCGTCGCGCACCACCAGCGCCTTGACCGAATTCCCGCTGGCGCAGAAGACGCGGCACACCTCGGGGCAGGCCTGGATCGCCTTGAGGACATGGATCGGAAAGGCGTCGACGACGATGATCAGGAAGGTATGGCCGCATCCCAGTCGCATCATGTTGTCGGCGGCGATCTGAGTCAGCACGGCATCATTGCCGGAGTGGCGCACCAGGCGCGGCCCGGAAGCCTCGGAGAAGGCGAGGCCGAATTTCATCGCCGGCGTAGCGGTGGCGCAGATTTCGTGCAGATCCTCCACCGTCTTGATGAAGTGCGACTGGCCGAAAATGATGTTGGCGCCTTCCGGGAATTCGATCGGGATGGATTCGATATTCATGGCTTTCCTCGCACGCAAAATGCATCAGCGGTTGGCGATTTCGAACAGTGAATCCGGCAGGCCGGGATTGACCTCCACCGAATCGATGATCACCTCGGCCTCGAAATTGAACTTGATGAAGATGAGCACCCTGCCGTGCCCGGCGATGCGAAAGTGCTGCGGCATGACGCAGCCGGTGCCGATCGGTTCATATTCCAGTTCGAACGCGAGCGCCTGCATCTTGCTCGGCAGTTTGGCCGGTTCGTATTCTTCGGCCACCGCGTCATAAGTATCGGTGCGAACCCAGGCCGTGCCGCGGACAAGGTCTTCGGTATCTTCCTGGGGATCGACGGTGATTTTCCAGGTTTCGATGCCGCGAAGTGTATCGCGAACCACGGCGGGGAAGAGATACCTGCCGCTGTTCTCCGCGGCAAACGGTTCCAGGACACCGACGTCGCGCCGGCCACCATTCTTGTCGTCGCGATCTTCGGTGTTTTCCGCGCGGCTGCGTCTTTCTTCTTCTCTCTTCTTTTTTTCTTTTCGGAGAGTTTTCTCGGGCACCGGTTCGCCGTTCTCCCACATCGCCTCGAGCACCTCACGCTCCTGATCCGGGCGCGCGTAGACTCGGGCGCGGAATGTCTTAACCTCTTTGACGGCGCCGTCGGAGTCGAGCCGGCGTTCGTACGTCGTGGCGATATAGGTCATGTCGGTCCACTGGGTGTCGCAGAAGGCCAGCCGGGCCTGAATCCCCGCAATCAGCGCATCGGTTGGGGGCGGATCCGGCATCGACTGCGCAACGCAACGGTGCGACGCACCCCAGAGACCGATCCCCAGCAGCAGGGCGTATGAGAGAGACCGTGCCCGCATCACATCTC